>JALLOL010000212.1 GCA_027717875.1 Acidobacteria bacterium AH-259-L09
CTGTCTGACTTTCACCTTTCTTCATGTACAACTGACCCAGGTACTGGTAGGCCTCTGCATTTCGAGGATTGACGCTCACCACTCTCTTCAAGTAAATAATGGCACGATCACTTTGTCCTAGCGCTGCGCGAGACAAGCCTGCGTTAAAAAGAGCCGGCTCGTATTCAGGATGTTTTTTGAGTATCATCTCCGACGCTGTTAAAGCCTTCTCGAAATGCCCCTGCTGCAGCCAAAGCGTGGCGAGATTGCTTTGTGCTCTGAAGTGACTGGGATCAATACTGAGAACCTTTTCGAAAGCTTTCGCGGCTTCTGTCCACTTTCCCAGCCGGAGATAAGAATTACCCATATTGAAAAAGAGCATAGAATCTTGCGGGAAGGCCTGGGCCGCTTTTCTGAAGGCTTCGACAGCCTTCTGATGTTTTCCCGTCTTGGAGTAAACCGTGCCAAGTAAATGGAAAACAAAAACCGCCTTCGGATCTTCGGCTAATATCTCCAGTAATGATTTGAGGGCGGCAGAAAATTTCTGAGTGCGGATCAGGGTGTATGTTTCTGTCGCCTTGTTGAAGATGTCGATCTTCTCTTTCGGATCTGGTAAGTCCAGGTAGGAACGGTCCTTTCCCGTCCTGCCTGTGCGCAGGCTGACATATCCCAGTGCGGCCAGCGCTTTAACAACATCCGGATCCAATTTCTGTGGGTTCTTATCGGCTTTCTTGAGAGAATAACGGTCGATTGTTTCCATTAGCTCCTTGCGCAGGGAATTGGCGATGCTGCGATTCTTTTCGTAGAGATTCTCTCTCTCCTGCGGGTCGTCGCGGAGGTTATAGAGTTCCGGTTTCGGCGCCTCGATGTACTTGTAAGGGTGCCGGTAAAAGCCCCTGAGCTCGCTCCAGCCAAAGCGTAGTCTCGCGTAGAAACTCTCGGCATATAGGTCACGGTGTGGTTGATCTCCACCCAACAGAGCTTTCAGTAGGCCAACCCCCTGCATCACCTCCGGTACGTGGATGCCCAGAATCTGTAGTATGCTCGGTGCAATATCTATCAAACCGACCGTGCCGCCGACTCTTTTTCCAGCAAAGCGCCTATCCGGTGTCACCCAGATCAGGGGGACATGCTGCGTGGCTTGGTAGATGTAGTATCCGTGGGTCTTTTCCTGGTGTTCGCCCAGGCTCTCTCCGTGATCGCTTGTCAGGATAACCATTGTCTCATCATGGATGGCGGCATCCTTCAAAAAATCCAGCAGTTTTCCTAAAACCGTATCAACATAGGCGATTTCGCCGTCATAAAGACGATTCCGGTAGCGGGTGGAAAATGGCTCGGGTGGATCATATGGCGCATGCGGATCGTAGAAATGAATCCAACAGAAGAAGGGTTGTCCTCGCGAGACTTGCTTGTTTAACCATTCAGTAGCCCTTTTTTCCACCTCTTCTGCCTTCCTCTGGATGTAGCCGGGAGCAATGACTTCCATTCCTGTTAACTGGAAATCGGCGAAATAGGTGTCAAAGCCTTGATCCAATCCAAAGCGGGAATCGAGAACAAAAGAGCCCACAAATGCTCCCGTGGCAAAACCATTAGCTGAGAGGATCTCAGCCAATGTTATCTGGTCATCTTCCAGGACGAACCCGGCATTGTCCCTGATACCGTGATAAAGTGGATAAACCCCGGTCAAAATGGAGGCATGCGAGGGAAGTGTCAAAGGCACAGGAGCCACAACGTCTTCAAAAACCGCCCCTTGAGTTGCCAGGCGATTAATGTTCGGCGTCCTGACTTTCTTGTATCCATAAGCTTCCAGGTGATCGGCCCTCAGGGTGTCGACGGTAATCAAGACAACGTTCCATTTGTCTCTGCTGCTCTGGGCTGAAACCAGTGCCGACGCCAGAATAAAAAGGGCGGCTAAGATGCTGACGAGTCTCCTATAAAACATCATAAGTCTAATGGCGTTCTGACCAAAAAATAACGCACAGGTTTAGAAAGATCAAACTGGAGATCATAGGTGACACCTCTGGTTTCTTTGTATCCAATCGTAAAATCCAAGCATCAGAGCCGAGCATCCTTGACATCGCCCCAACTCTTTACCGTATTTTCGGAGTGGAGATCCCCAGCGAAGTAGATGGTAAACCTCTTACGATTTTCTAATGAGAGACACGATTGAGCCTTCTGACTACTGGACTCTCCTCATGAAGTGTGTTATTAGAGGTCGATGCTATGTCCGCCAGCAAGAATGTATCCTGTCCGATTGTTCAACTTTCAACTTTTTATTGAACTATTTTCTTGAATATGGTCATCTGACAAGTCTAGAATAGAGCAATCATTTTTTCAGAGAAGTTCAGGATGGGCCAAACACAGTATGTTTTTTGAAATTCGACGCTCTTCTCTCCTATTGTGCTCTCTTTGCCTAGTTCTCATCTCTCCTCAGGTTCTTGCTTCTTCTTTGGGGCACTTCACTGGGATACTCCAGGACCAGACCGGACAGCCGGTGGCCAATATCCTGGTTGCGCTCCTTCAGAAATCATCGGCACAGACCTTACCGATTCTGACACGCAGCAATGCAGGAGGGGAAATCCAGCTCAATAATATTGAGACGGGCAATTACGAAATACTGGTTAAGAGTTCAAAATATCTAAGCCCGCAAAAAAATGTAATTCAAGTAAGGCCGGGTAAGACCACCGTGGTAACCCTGATCCTTCAACAATTGTTTCAACTGGACTCTTCCGGGGGAGAAAACCTGAGTGTCAAGACACTGCTGAGAACCTCAGAGGAGCGACGACTCATCTTCCGCGATTTTCCTGAGGCGACAAGTGAGACTTCTGGAACCCGTCCTTTCGCGCCTTTCTTTGAGGAGGCGGCTTTTGAAGTCTACAGCAATGCAGGCTTGGATGGGGACTACTTCGTTTTCCCAGGTCATGCTGCAGGTGGAACAACTACCAATTTTGCTTTCGTGGAGTCGGCCTGGGGAAACAACAAATATATTATGGCTGGACAGCTAAATTCAGGAGAAGACTCACTGTGGCGCCTGAAGAATATCATTGAGTACCCCCTGAATGATTCCCATTCAATGCGGGTGTTTGTCGGCTACGGTCGAATGAGCTTTGATCAGCCAAGCTTGGCCCTTCTAAGCAATCCCACTGCTCTAGGCGATAACCTAGGCGATAACCTCGACTACACACGGGCTTTGGGAACGACTCAGATTCTAAGTCTGGGTTTCCAGGAACACCTGCTTTTAGGAAGTGCACTCTCTTTGCTGTGGGGTCTGGAACTTGATCAGGTGCGGACAAATGTTCGTCGAACCTTTCTCAACCCGAATGCCGAGCTTTCTTTTTCTCCCACTGGGCACACCAAAGTTCAGCTTTTAATGGCTTCCAAACGAATTACCCACCGCAGCAGTTTGGTCCTACCCGATGGCGATGTGGTGAACCTGAGCGATGCAGTTTACTTCTCGCGGGTCGGCGATCAATTTAGTATCGGAACCTCACGGCACTACCAGGCCAGCATCACTCAGCAACTCAACCAAGACACCGGGATCGAGTTTGCGGCCTATGAGAATCAGCTGTTCGGGGGAGCCACTCCTTTCCTGGCTGTCTTCAAATATCAGCCCGAAGTACAAGCTCTACATTTGGACGACGAACAGGCAAATAACAGCGGATACCGACTGACATTGCGTCGCCGTCTTGGCCCCAACCTACATACTTCGGTGTCTTACATTCGTGGTAACGGAGCTGGAGTTAATTGGCAGGGAGGACCGGCTTTGGTTTTTGAAGAGTCCAGCACGCGCGCGCTGGTGGCACGCAAGAACTATCATGCAGTTTCCACTGAGATTGAAGCCTACATTCCCTCCTCCAGAACTCATCTTAATGCGCTAGTCAAATTTGTTCCCAACGGTAACCCCATCACGACCTTGGATCCATTCTCTGACACGTACGAGACCGGGAACGAGGGAATCAACCTTTTCGTGCGTCAGATGATACCGGTACCCGCAGGATGGTTGAGCTTCGTTGGACTGGATTTTCTCTCGGTCTACCAGTATAAGATCGAAGCTCTATTCGACATCCGTAATCTCACCAATGAAGATCTGGGCAAGATGCAAACCGCGATGGGGGATGTTGTCCTGGTTCGAAGTCCAAGGACCGTCCGCGGGGGAGTCGCCCTCCGATTCTAGTTAACACTAGAGAAGATCCTCGAACCGACTTCAGGCTAGTTCTTCGCTCCTTATAGTTCAAATTTTTGGATCATGATTGGAAAAATTGGATCAGGGGAAGGGGCTACTCAAGTCCCTGTTTTTTGTCCCTTGCACCTATCCGCCGTTAATGGAGCATTTACAAGGAGTTGGGTTTGAATTTCCGGATGCTGGCACCGAATTTGCGTCATATTTTAGTGGAGTTTTTTGTCG
>JALLOL010000213.1 GCA_027717875.1 Acidobacteria bacterium AH-259-L09
TCGACCCGTGCGGAGTCTTTGGATGACCTCCGGTCCGAAATAGTTTTCCAACATATCTTCTCCTTTCCGGCACTATGGCCAACAGGAGAAGACGCTGGATTATGCCGCGTGGTCAAGCTCGGATCGGAATCTAACAACGCCGCGGTGGCAAGCTTCACAAGCGGTCTGACATCGCGCCCGGAGGAACTTTACAATGCTCACGGCATAATCCGGGACTCGGCATAATAGCCATTATTCCGATATCGGAATAATGGCTACTTCGAGCCCCTGATTGAGGAAATCCAACGGCAGCCTTTTCCTCCGGGCTACCGAGACTATCTCGAGGCCCAGCTTCGAAAGCTCTCCGGGCTGTGGAAAAAATCGGCCCAATCCAGCAAAGCCACAAAGCCTGGTAGCGCAAAAAAGTAACAGGCAAAAGGATGAAAAGAAGAAACGAGATGATGCTGATGAATGGGACCCGGGCGTATGTAACGAATACGTTCGACGTTGCCAAGGTAATTGATACCGACCCAGGGAGCCTTAATTTCAACACCGTAATCGCCACGGTGACCTTGGGCGACGGTCCTAGCGGTGTGGCCATCACGCCGGAGGGCAACGCCGACGCCGGGGCGGCGGTCTTTCTTACGCTGGGAGTGGTGCGGGTTGAGCCGGCCATTGGGCTCACGACGGGGGGCACCACCGTCGCCATCTACGGCCACAAGTTTGAGCCGGGGGCGAGCGTGAGCATTGGCGGATCAGCGGCGACCAACGTAGTCCGACACAGCGCCACCCTGCTGGCGGCGACCACACCGCTCGGCACCGCCGGCTTGAGTGATGTGGTCGTGACCAACCCCGACCTCAGCACGGCGACCCTGGTGGGCGGCTTTCGCTACCTGGACCCTGCTGCCGACGACGATGGGGATGGGCTGACGAACGTCGACGAGATCGCCCTTTTTGGCACCAATCCCCTTGTTGCCGACAGCGACGGCGACGGGTTCAGCGACGCCGCCGAGGTAGCGGCCGGGACGAGCCCCACCAACCCGAACTCCATCCCGGGCGCCACGGTCGTGGGGGGCCTGATCAGCGCTAACACCACCTGGCTACTGGCGGACAGCCCGTTCCGGGTGACCAATCACATCATCGTGACTAGTGGCGTGACACTAACCATCGAGCCGGGAGTGGTGGTGGAGTTCGCCGGCTTTTTCTTCCTCCAGGTGGACGGTACCTTGCGGGCAGTGGGATCGGCGCCAATCACCTTCAAGGCGGCGGCTGGCAACAGCGTCGGCTGGGACCGGCTCCGGTTCACCAGCACCAGCGTGCCCTTTGATTCTTTGACCGGCACGGGGTCGGTCCTAGAGTTTGTGACGATCCGGGATCTGCGCAACGGGATCTCGCTGAGCAGCGCCAGCCCCCGGCTGGCAAATCTAGATGTGGCCTCCTCGGGGGGTGGGATCAACGGCAGCGCCCACCCCACTGAGCCGCTGCTCGTCGAGAACAACCGCATCCATGACACGGGCATTTTCTTCCTCAGCAGCCTCTCGGGTAATGTCTTGGTCGAGGGCAACGAGTTCTTCAACGTCCCTGGGGGGCAGAACTGCCTGGTGTCGGTGTCGGGCACGGGGGCGATCTTCCGGCACAACTTCGTCCACGACAACGGGGTCTCCCTGGCGGTCTGTGCCGGCGATCAGGCGCTGGTGGAGTTTAACACCATCGCCAACAACGGAGAGGCGGGGATTGCCCTCCGGTCTGGCTCCGGGCAGGTGATCCAGAACAACACCCTGCTGGGCCATGGCGTCAACCTCATGATTATCGGCAACCACGGCGCGACGATCAGCAACAACAACTTCATAGGGCCGCTGGCGCTCGTGCCGAGCGTGTGTGGGGGGAATCGGCAGTTCCATGTGGCTGTGGCCAACTTCTCCTGCGGGGTGTTCGGTGGCGGCCCGGCCTTCCCTGGTGGTGGAGTCACCCTCCTCGCTGCAAATAACTTCTGGAACACCACCGATCCAGCCCAGATCGCTGCGGCCATCCGGGACTCGGAGGACGATCTAACCATCCTTGCCACGGTGGACTTTCAGCCCTTCCTGACAGCTGCGACCAACAATCTGCCGGTGGCCAACGCGGGGCCAGATCAGCCCAACGTTTCTGTGGGCCAACTGGTGCAACTGGACGGCACGGGCAGCACCGATCCCGATGTTGGCGATTTGCTTACCTTTCGTTGGTTCCAGAGCGCGGGCCCTGCCGTCACCCTCACGGCGGCGAACACTGCTACGCCGACTTTCACGGCGCCCGACGGGAGCGTGCTAACCTTCTCGCTCACGGTCAGTGACGGAGCCGGCGGGTTTGCATCCGACAGCGTTAATATCACAGTGATTCCCAACCAGCCTCCGGTGGCCAACAGCCAGTCAGTTATGACTCTTGAGGACACGCCGGTTAATATTGTCCTAACCGGCTCTGACGCTGACGGCAACCCACTAACTTTCGCCGTCGTTTCTAACCCCACTAACGGAACGCTAACGGGCACTGCGCCCAATCTAACCTACACACCCGACCCAGACTTCTTTGGCCCAGATAGCTTCACCTTTACAGTTAACGACGGTACTGTGGATAGTGCTCCCGCCAGCGTCTCCATCACCGTGGACCCGGTAAACGACCCGCCGTTCTTCGATTCCATTAGCAACCGGAGCGTGCTCAAGAATCCCCCACCCCAGGATGTGATCATCACCGGTGTCTCCGCAGGTCCAGCTAATGAGGTCGGCCAGACGGTGATACTCACAGCCACCTCCAATAACACGGCGATCATCCCGAACCCGACAGTATCGGCAGTCTCGGACGGATTGGCTACACTCACCTACCAGCCTGCGGCCGATGCCATGGGCACTGTCACCATCACTGTCACGGCCAATGATGGGCAGGTGGCGAACAACACCTTCTTTCGGACCTTCACCATCGCCGTCACCGACGACTCAGTCAACAACGCTTTAGCGGCCGGCGCGAACCGGCTTGTGGATCTTCAGAATCTAGACGGCGGATGGTTCTTTGCGGCCTCGGATCCTGATTGTGGCCTGGGTCCGGATTCTTGCCCAAGCACGTTCGGCCTGACCGCTCTTGGATTGGTTGACGCCGTTAACCAAGAGCAGGATCCAGTCCAGAAGCAACTCTTCCTCAATGCGGCAACGGCGACGGCCAACGCGCTCGTTGACAGATTCAATGCGCAAAGCCCTAAGGAGATACCCTTCGCTCAGGACGTGGAGTTCCTGGTCGCCTTGAGCCAAGCGAGCGGAAACTTAGCTTTTAGAGATACCGCCCAGTTGTGGTTCCAGGTCCTTGTGAATCAGTTCCCCAATCCGGGAGACGTGGTTGACGCGCTACTGGCCTTTCGCGACAGCCAGGGACTTCGCTCCCTGGCCGCGTGGGACGTGGCCGCGTACATTCGTGCCGCAACGGCCGTTGGAGATAACGTCTATGCGACCGGCTTAGTGAACCGAATCATTCAACGCGAAGTGGATATGGGGATGCTCAAAGGATGGAGGGATACCGCGAGTCCCCGGTTCGATCAGTGCCCGCCAAACGTGGGCTGCGGTCCGCCCGACAATCTGTTCGCGTTTGACTTGACCCTCCTAGCCGAGGGCTCGCTTTTGAAGGCACTGCAGAATCTACCCTTTGCGTCCAAGCGTCAAGAATATCGGTCGGACTTGCTCCTGCAGCAAGAGCCAAACGGATCTTGGGACCTTGCAGATTTACAGATCACGGCCTGGGCAGGGCATGGGCTTGGTACGGTTGGGGAGGACGTCTCCCTCCGGGACGCCATCGCCTTCCTGGTAGGCAATCAGCTCGTCAGCGGCGGTTGGCCTTGGTTTGCGGAGCCCCGTGGCGTCGGCGAAGAATTCACACAGGTCAATTCAGAGGTGATGCAAGCCTTGGCGCTGCTCTTGAGCAAAACTGCGCAAGTTGGTGCAAACGTGACGGTCCAGCCCTCGGACACCACCGAGATCACCTTCGACAACGTCTCTGCTCCGGGGACCACGACAGTCACCGGCATTGACCCCGCCGATGCAGGTACAGTGCCGGGCGGATTTGAGGTCGATATCCCAGGGGCGGGGAATCTTGCCTTCCAGATATCGACTGACGCGACGGTGACAGGGCCGATTACAGTCTGCTTCAACGTTCCTTCAGTCAATGACCCCGTCGTGTTTTCAGACCTACGAATCCTTCATAGGGAAGAAGTTGCACCGGGCGTATTTGAGCTGGTGGATCGAACCATTCTTCCACCTGATTCACCAGCACCTGACTTTGCCACCCGGACCATCTGTGCAAGAGTGGACTCGCTGAGCCCGTTTGTCGTTGTTCAGTGGGACGGCGCTTTCGCCGAGTTCACCGTCGAGGTCGAAATTGACGATGA
>JALLOL010000214.1 GCA_027717875.1 Acidobacteria bacterium AH-259-L09
CGTGGGTCCTTCGGTTCTTGGGCAATAAATCCCTTGAATTCCCGCAGCGCTTCCTCATGAAGTCCGAGCTGAAGATAACACTGCCCGATTCCGAGATAGGAGCGATCTTGGGGATTTTCACGAGCGGCGCTGTGAAAATAATTGAGCGCCAATTGGTACTGGCCCATACCCAGGTACGCTTCACCTAAAAGCATCGGGCCTTTGCTGTCCTGCGGATCCAGCTCCAGTGAGCGCTTCAACGGCACCAGCGCTTTGCCGTAAGATCCTTGGCCGAGGTAAAGCTGCGCCAAATTGCGATGGGTCGTTGCATCGTCGGGATTTAAGCTGATCGACTGCTGCAGCGATTCGATGGCTTCGGTTGTTCTACCTAAACCAACGTACTCAACGGCCAGGTTGTTGTAAGCCTGGTACAGCTCAGGATAGATTTCCAAGGCTTTCTGCAGATGTTTGATGGCCTTTTGGGGATTGTTTTCCGCCCTCTCGCGGTTGGCCTTTTCCAACTCCTTGCGTGCCTTTTGGGGAATCAAAAGCGCGGCTGCCGAGACCGTCTTCTCGGAACTTTTAGGGACCGCTAGGTCACCTTCTGGTAAAGGCCTACCCAACATCACGGTCACGAAATACCGGTCACCGGTTATGTTGGCCTGCATTTCGACAGTCTGTTGCACGGTTTGGTATCCAGGACTTTCTAAGGTGACGGTATAGTGACCGGTGTTGACGTCAGTGAACGTAAAGGACAGCTCACCCGTCAAAGTCCGTCTTTGCAGCAAATTTCCAGTCAAAGAGCTCAAGGTCGCCCTGATCATTTCGGGGGCCCGCTGCTCCCCGGAGGGGAGCCGAATGCGTCCTTCAAGTAGTCCCTTCGGTCGCGGACGTCCCGTATCCTGAGCGAAAAGGGCTGCTATCATCAGAAGCAAAAGGATTGAATATGTGGTGGGGATCCTTTTCATGGCTTGCCTTCACTTTATAATAAAGTCTTTCCGCAATAAAAAATAGTGGTTACTGACTTAAGGATATTCGTAGGGGCGAGCCGGTGGTTCGCCCCAACTGTCCTCCCTGTATGTTTGGGTACGGGCGAGCCCGTGCCGGCTCACCCCTACCGTTCTTGCTGCACCTTTAGCTCGGGCGAGCCACCGGCTCGCCCCTACAGGAGTTTTGCGATACCCTCTTACAGTCGCAGCTCTGAATAAAAAAGTTGTTGACATGTCGGATATCAAATAATAATGTTCTATCTTGATATCTTACAGCTTTGGAACTGAGTCACCTATGATTCATTTTTTTGAATTTGGGGGGAGGGATACAATTTTTGCAATTCCCGCCGTAAACTACAGTAAACTATATCCTTATCGGAGGCATAGCAACCGGAATTGGCGTCAGGTAGTTCAATTTTTTGGATTTCACCCAGGGTACGATAACGGATATTGTGGGGTAGCTAACATCGTAAATTGTTGAAAAAGCAACTCTTACGCGCAAGGTGGTTCGAGTTTGGCACGCTATTTGCAAGAGATATCTTAGACAATTTTATGAGATTAGCCATAACTAAATTTCATCTCTTTTTTTTAAAAGGGAAAGGTTTATTTTCTAACCTACAACAATTTTCACTCGCAAAGGGGGGATAGAGAAATGAATTCAAAAACCATTAACAAGATCTGGAACCCGAGCTGGATCGCCTGTGCAGGCACCGTCCTGCTGGTGGCCTTTCTGGTGCCGGTCCAGTCCGAGGCCCAGACTCTTTATGGGTCCATCGTGGGCAAGGTGACCGACCAGACCGGAGCCTCCATTCCGGGGGCGGACGTCAGCATCATCAACCAGGAGACGAACTTTACCCGGCAGGGAATCACGGATGACGTGGGAAACTACAGCCTTCTCACGGTGCCGCCTGGAAGCTACACCGTCAAGGTCGGCATGCCGGGATTCAAGGAGTACGTGGAGACGGATGTGCCGGTCACGGTAAACAGGCTGGCCCGCGTGGATGTGACCCTGGAGATCGGCGAGGTGACGGAAACGCTGACGGTCACCTCGGAAACGGCCATTTTGCAGACCGACACCTCCGAAGTCCGAGTGGAGATGACGCACGAAAAGCTGGAGAACCTGCCGGTTCCACTGGGTCGAAACTACCAGGACCTGTTCAAGTTCCTCCCCGGTTTTTCGCCTCCGCAGAGAGCTCACTCCATTCAGACCAATCCCTCACGCTCGCGAAGATTTAATGTCAATGGCGTCAGCAACAGCATCAACACCACGCGCATCGACGGGATCACCACCACCAACCCCTGGCTGCCTCACATTACCGGCTATGTACCCTCTCTGGAAGCCATCGAGACCGTCAACGCGGTAACCGGCACCTTTGACGCCGAGCAGGGCCTGGCAGGCGGTGCGGCTGTCACCGTGCAGCTGAAAAGCGGCAGCAATGACTTTCACGGCTCCGCCTTTTTCCTGCATCACGGCAACGCCCTGCGGGCCAAACGATACATCTACCCGTACCCCGAGAACCTCCAGAAAGGGAAATTCATCTTCAATCAGTGGGGCGGGACCATAGGCGGACCCATCAAGCAGGACAAGCTGTTCTTCTTCACCAGCTATGAAGGGACCGCCAATGCCCGTTTTGCCAGCCGCATCGGCTCGGTTCCCACACCGGCAGTCAAGGCCGGGGACCTGAACAACATCGGCCGGGACATCTTTGATCCCCTGACGGGCAATCGCGACGGCACAGGTCGCACCCAGTTCCCCAACAACACCATTCCGCAATCTCGATTTGATCCCGCTTCCGTGTATATCCTTGCCAAGATTCCCGACCCCAACATCGGCGGTCGGCTCGACAAGGAATCCAGGAACTTCTTTGGGACGGGACCCTTCACCTGGGACAAATACACCACCGACACCAAGATCGATTTTACTGCCAGCGATAAACTGAACATGTTCGGACGCGTAAGTACGCTCAAGTACGACGTGGAACAGCCGACTATCTTCGGAAATGATAACTTGCTAGGTAACGGCCTGAGATCCTTCGGACTGGGCGGAGGGAACCCCGGCTTTGGTACAGGCACCACCTGGACTTGGGGTTACGGGGCCAACTACATCGTCTCGCCCAATTTCATCATCGATGGAAACTTCGGCTACGCCAAGTTTGGCACCGACTCCAGAAACCCCTTCCTGGATCAAAACATCGGCCTGGATGTCCTCGGCATCCCGGGCACCAATGGCACCGCTTTTTGGGCAGGCGGCTTCCCGCGTTTTGACCTCCAAGGCTACAACGATTATGGCACCACAGAGAGTTACATGCCGTACATTCGCGACGACAAAAACATCCAGTACGCGCTGAACTTCAACTGGACCAAGGGAAGACACGACTTCCGCTGGGGACTTGACCTCAGCTATCAGGAGATGAATCACACCCAGCCGGAGGGAGGCGTCGGCCAGTCATCCCGCGGGCGCTTTCGCTTCAGCCGGCACCTGACCAAGGGATGCGAGGAAGGTCCTGCAGACGCAGCGGTGCCAGGCTGCCAGGACTTCACCCGCACCACCTCGCGGCAGAGCTTTGCCGCCTTCCTGCTGGGCATGCCCAACCGCATGGGCAAGAATCATCTCAGTGTGTTTCCTTACACCACCCGCAACCCGCTGCGGGGTTTCTACATCCGTGACCGCTGGCAGGTCACGCCCAAATTCACCCTCTCCATTGGAACGCGCTTGGAGAATTATCCGGTACCCACGCGCTGCTGCGGCCGTGGCTTTGAACGCTACGATGCGGCCACCAACAAGATGCTGGTGGGCGGCTTTGGAAACGTCCCGCGGAATATGGGAGTCGAGGTGACCGACATCTATTGGGCACCACGGCTGGGCTTAGCCTACCGCGTCACGGACACCTTTGTGGTTCGGGCCGGCTACGGAATCACCATTGATCCCTATCCGGTGGCCCGGGATCTGCGCACCAACTATCCCCTCTTTATCGAAAATGACATCCAAGGCGACTTCAATTGGCTATCGCCCCGCACCTTGAGGGAGGGAATCCCAGCCATCGTGGAACCCGACATCTCTCCGGGTACTATCGACATCCCGACCAACGTATTTGCTCATACCCTCGCGAACAAGTTCGACCGGGGTTACATCCAATCCTGGAATATCACCCTTCAGAAAAACTTGATTGGGGACATAACGGGTGAAGTCGGCTACGTGGCCACGCGCGCGATTCGCTCATTGGGACGCCGCGACCTGAATTGGTCGCCACTCGGGGCCGGCAGCGGCGGCAGACAGCTTGTCAAGGCCTTTGGCCGGACCGCGGGAACTCGCCTGACCGACCCCGCGGGTCATACCAACTACGACTCCCTGCAAACGCGCCTGCGGCGCCGCTTTGTCGGCGGGATCTCACTTGACGCCTCCTACGTG
>JALLOL010000215.1 GCA_027717875.1 Acidobacteria bacterium AH-259-L09
GGTTGCTATACTGGTGGCACCTGACACAAGCCGCTGATGTAAACACTTCCCGTCCCTGAGCGCTTCGGTCTGCCGATATCTCCGATAATTCGGAGGCTAGATCCGCAACCTTCCACTCTGTGACTTGAGGGGCTGCCGTAAATTTCGTAGGATCTGCCAGATACTCATCCATATCCGCCACAACCACCAAATCCCCATACATCAGTCGCCAGTGACCGGGAAAGGTGCAGAGGTATGGGTAGTTTCCGGGCTCATCGGGCGCAACAAAACTGAGTTTTTCCTTTTCATTTGGCGCCACCAATTTCGTGGCCTGGAGAATCATTTTAGGATCCCGGATCCGAGGCCCTCGGGGAACGTAGTATCTCCCTAGGGAGTCAGGTTCGGGGGGCATTCTTTCAGCCAACATCCCGATCTCTTCCCGTGCTCCCGGAATGGTTATAACCAGATTGTGCAGCATATAGTCCCTGTTTTCAAAGATTATCTGAATCTGCTCACCGACTTCGGCCACCACCTGCATTTTGTCATAGCGCATCTGATCGGGAACAGTTCGTATCACTATAATCCTCACTCCCAGTTCGTCCAGCACAGCTCGGATTTCCCGAGTCCGCGCAGAGTCAAGCATTGAAGCCAAATCATTGCCTAACTGGACTGCTTCCAGGAATGGGCTCTCGGTCCTCTTACCAGCCGGAACCTGGCGGGCATAACCAACAATATACTCGACTAAAGGCTCGACTTCCCCATCCACCCAGTTCGCCCTGGGAATCCTCTGGATTGAACGAATTGCAGCATCTGGCTCGGCTCCCTTCTGAATGAAATCAGCAAGGATCTTAAACGACTCCTCACGATGCATCGGAAAAGACGGGAAGACCTCTATAACCGCACGACGAAGGTCCTTGTCCCCCGTTTCACCTAAGAGAGATTTGACTCTGGGATAGAAAGGCTCCGTTCGCTTTGAATCCGGTACGAGGGCCAGGGCTCGGATCAGGGCGGTCAATCCCTTCTCTGAGTTCGAGGCAAGCTCCCAGACATTTTCGGGAGGAGCAAACATGACCAGACCGGTAAATGCCGCCTCCCTCGCCTCTCTTACTTCGGACCTTGTGGCAACCTCCTCTAGAAGCTGATGTTTGTTCGCAAGGTCAGATGGATCCTGATCGAGCAGTATCAGACTGAGTTGATGCGGAATGGCGGCTTGATCGTCGCGTGCGAATCCTTCTGAGCCAATACGCTCCATGGCTGAGAGAATCTCACTGATCACATTGGAATTCTTTAGTTCAGCCAAGGCGCGAATGGCCTCATGCCGATACTCAGGATCCAACCCGCTACGAGTCAGCAGTGCCTCATAGGCAGGCTGGTACTTGGGACTGTCGGGACTGCGTTCCACGGCTACGAGTTCTTGATTGGACAATCTCTTCAACTGATACTTGACAATACGAGGATCCCTCTCGAAGGAAATCTCCGGCCTTTCGATCGCGGCGACCTGCTCTCTTCCGGCAGCCTGCCCCCCTCTATCTGGTGAAAAACTCATTATCAAGACCACCAGCACGCCTACAAAGACAATTCCGATGACAAGTAGCGCTCGCGCCTTACTCATTTGTGCCTGGGAGCCGCTTCTTCAAAATAACTCATGGTATCGTCGAGGGCTTTTTCCAGGCCGGGATCCATTTCGTGCTTGGCTGCGGTCAGCGCCACCGCCTTGGCTTGCTGCGATGAGCTGAAACCGCAGGCGAGCACCGCTTGCAGTCGAACCCGGGGATGTTCGTCTTCAACCAGCCTCTCCAACAGCTGGATGGAATCGTCCATCTGGTTCTGCCAGAAACGCAGGACCCGGGTCGCCGCCACACGGACCCGATGGTCTTCCGATTTCAGCAACTTTTTCAGCAAATCGGCTTCGACCACATTCAGCCCCTGGTAAACCCATAGACCTTCCAGCAGATGGTGCTCGTAGTGAGGATCATTCCTGTCCAGCGCCGCAATCCACTGCTGGAGAGCAGGGACAACGTCATCGGCCTCCCGCTGCTGCAATGCGCGACGGGCAAAGTAACGGGTGTTATCCTCTTCAAATCTCTTGAGCAGATCCAGCAGTTCCCGCCTTGACCGGCCCACTATCTCGGGCTGTTCCAGCAGTGGCCGGCCCTTGTAGGTGACCCGCCAGATTCGCCCGTGGGAGTGATCGCGACCCGGATCGCGTTTTGAAAATGACGTGTTCTCCACAATGGGGGAAGAAAAGTCAATCACATAAAGCGCCCCGTCCGGCCCAATGCTCAGCGCGATCGGCCGAAACAAGGGATCGCTGGAGAAGATCAACTCCAGTTGAGGCACCCGGCCTATTTTGTACTGAGAAAACTGAGTGAGTTCGTAGGTCGTACCCTTTTCCTGCAGGTCCCACCAGAGCGTTCGGTTGGGGATATGGGCAAACTCGTTGGTCAGCAAACGGCCCTGCACTTTCGCCGGAAAGTGACGGCTGCGAAGGAGTTCAAAGCCCGCAGTCGGGGGGGTCTCTTTCGGAGCGAAAGAGAGATTAATCCCCCGATTCGGCCAGGTGGCCTTGTTCGGATACACATAGTTGGACGATAACATGTCCGCGCAATAGTAGTTTCCGCCGGACGCATCCAGAATCAGCTGCTCCCCCCATCGATCAAACACCTGCCCCCAGGGATCCGCGAAAGGGTAGGAGATGAAGACATCGAAGCGACCTGAATCCGGCTCGTAGCGATACACGGCCGCATCTAGCACTCGTCTCGGTCCATAGGGAGTCTCCACCTGAGTGTGGGCAAATACCCCGTTCATAAAATAGAGCGCCCCGTCCGGCCCCCACTTGAAGGTATTCATGGAGTGCTCAACATCTTCGGTACCGAATCCGTGCAACACTACTTCAAAGTCATCGGCCCGGCCATCACCGTCCGTATCTGAGGCATGGATCAGGTGGGGGGCCTGGGTAATGTAGGCACCGCCCCTCCCATCCAAAGCAAAACCATGGATCATGTTCAGATGGTCGGCAAATACCGTGTGGGTGTCGGCCCTCCCGTCCCGATCCGTATCCTCGAGAATGATCACGCTGTCTTGGGGCCGCTCACCCGGAACAGGCTGAGGCCAGGTGGGGGTATTGGCCACCCACAAACGCCCCCGGGCGTCGAATTGCATCGCCATCGGATTGGCGATGGGAAAATCCTGTTCCGAGGCGTAAAGATTGATCTCATATCCCGCGGGAAGCTGGAATCGATTGATGGCTTCCTCCGGCCTTAAAATCGGACGTTGGGTCACTTCAAGGCGTGCTCGCTGCCTCTCACTTCCCGCTTCTCGCTTCGTTTTCTCTTCTCCTACCAGAGAAGTCAGCCGGTCCTCATTCCCCAGCGATTCTTTCCTGGCTTGTTCGGAGCCGGTCTCCTTGTACTCCGGTGTCCTTGCCCATATCGGGAGACCCTCCGGAATCTCCTGCCACACCCCTTCCGCTTCCGGCTTGTCCATCGCCCAGATCCGCCGATCATATTCTCCAATAATCCGATCAAATTCCTTCATCTCTTCAGGCAAATGCTCGGCTCCGGGGAGCGCCTTTCGCCTGCCGTGAATGTACTCAGCATTCGGTCCGCGCCAGCGAATGAAAAAATAATAGTTCTTTTCATAAACGACCCGCCGCAGCTGCTCAGCTGCTGCATTCCCCTCTCCAGCCGGCTCCTTTATGTCTCCCACCAGCCCCAGCGCCTCAGCCATCATCCGGCTCACTACCCAGTCCCCATATTCGGTCAGGTGAATCCCGTTGAACGTCAATTTTCGGGACGAACCGGAACTCATCCATTCCCGCGTCGGTGTAAATAAGTTGATAAAGTGCACCTGCTGCTCGGCGGCCACCTCGGCCATCGTCTCCGTGTACCGCTGAAGATCCTGATTGTGCCGCTTCCCATCCGCTAGATCCCCGCCCACATCTTCATGCGCAATGGGAGAGACCAGAACTATTCTCGGAGCGGACTGCCCCTTGTACTGATGCGACTGCAGATCTCTGACGAACTCCCCCAGATTCTTTTTGAACTCGGCCCGTTTTTCCTCTCCTCCAAACGACTCATTCATTCCGAAACAAGCAAAAATCACATCCGCCTTTCGGTCCGCCAGATTTTTGTGCACGTCCCCAAAACCCTCAGGACGCGGCATCAGGTTCGGCTCGTCACCCGACCAGCCCATGTTGCGAACCTTCAGTTGATGCCCCGGATACTTGCTGTGCAGAAACGTTTCAAAATATCCAAACAGGTGCATCCGCTCCGCAAACGTATTGCCGATGAAAACGACGCTGTCTCCCTTCTTTAACTCCAACTCCTGCCGTCCTGATCCGATCCAACCACAGCTCAGAGCGGCTCCGCTCAGCAATAAGACAAGGAACAG
>JALLOL010000216.1 GCA_027717875.1 Acidobacteria bacterium AH-259-L09
CGAATGATCCGGGCTTGATCGGTAATGGCTCGAGTGACGGCCTGTCGAATCCACCACGTGGCATAGGTGGAGAGCTTGTAGCCCCGCCGGTACTCAAATTTGTCCACGGCTTTCATCAAGCCAATATTTCCTTCTTGGATGAAATCCAGAAATTGCAATCCTCGATTGGCATACTTCTTGGCAATAGAGACCACCAATCGCAGGTTGGCTTCTACGAGTTCCTTCTTTGCGATTTCCGCTTCCAACTCCCCTTGCTTGATTGCCGCCAGTGTTCGTTTCAGCTGGGCAGGCGAGGCCAACAACTCGTCTTCAATTTCCTTCATTTCCTTGTCAATTTCTCGCAGGCGCAATTTCACTTTCTTGACCTCGCCCGGCTTGAGTGGAGATTCCTGTAACTTCTTGAGTTTTTTCGATTCCCACTCCAGGGCCACGGTATCATCCACAGCGGCCTTGATCACGTTGACCAGCTCTTGATGGATCTGGCGAGTCAGCCCCAAATCGCGGATGGTACGGGCCATGGGAATGCGATAACGAGCCAATTGGGAGAGAAGCCTCTTGTATGCCCTGCTGTTCTTCTTGGACTTGCTCAAGCGCTTTCTGATCTTGGTCGCCTCCGCCTCCAATGCACCGATCTCCTTGATGCGCCTTAAAACCTTCCTTCGCCGCTTTCCAAGAATCTCATCCGTTCGCTCGTCCTTGTTAAATGCCACGAGGTTCTTGATGTTCAACTCGTCCTTTTTGAGGTTCTCGCCATATTTGAGGATCTCTGCGATCACGACCGGAGAATGGGACAAAGCCTTAATCACGGTTCTTTGCCCTTTTTCGATCCTCTTGGCAATCTCAACTTCTCCCTCTCGAGTCAAGAGTGCGATCCTCCCCATTTCTCTCACATACATCCGGAAAGGATCAGGGGTCTTCTCCAAGCTCTCCGCTATAAGATTGGTCCCCTCATCCTCCTCGGCCTTCGGACGCATTTTTTGTTCGCCAACTTCCAGCTGTTGCTCGGAATCGATGACTTCGATTCCCGCATCGCCAAAAAGATAAAAGATGCTGTCCAGGTCTTTTGAGGACTTGATGTTGTCTGGAAGAGCGTCGTTGACCTCGTCGTACAGAAGGTATCCCTTCTCCTTCCCGAGGTTAATTAATTCCTTGACGCCATCGTATTTTTCTTCAATGCCTTCGTATTTATCGTTAATCGACAAGTATTCGCGACCTCCCAACTTTTTCTGGCTCAGGACAGACACCGCTTCGGCGTTGGAACCTGGCTGGTCTCACTGCCCCATTCAAGGAAGTTGGCTTCTTGAATGAAAGGCATTTTAAGCTGCATGCGATGACTTTTACTCCTAAGAGCCTTCCAGCACTCATAAGAATATCATGTCTGGGGATTACATCTTGAATTTTTGATTTTCGCTTTGACGGCCTTACCCTAAGCCTGTCTTTCTCCCCCACAATACAATCGGTCTGAAAAAGGAAATTCCTAGCTTATTCGTCTGGCGCGAGTCGAATTCGTCACTGCGACGCCAGAATTGACTCGGCGTAGAGAAGATCTCCATTCAGACCATCGTAGTACTGGACGATCACCTGTGGCCGAGGGTAGGCCACCCAGACGTCCTGCTCGTTAGGTCTAGGATTCCGGAAGACGTTATTGACCTTGACAACGCCGTAGACGGGCCGCCGCCGGGGACCTCCAATGTCATTGGGGAAGAACGTGGACCAGCGGATCTCAGAATGGCGCCCGCCCGATTCGAACTCTCCGTTTGGAGGTCGGTTCGATTCGGCCGCAAGCGTATGGTTGCCGGAGTTGTGGGGCCCGGATGCGAATTCCCAAACTCGATCCGTAATCTTGATCGCGAAACTGTTGTGCAAGTCGCCAGTCAAAACAAGGACGGGTTTGCCAAGGGAATCCCAGAATTTGATCAGCTCTTCGCGCTCGGCGGCAACCGCCGTCCAGGCCTCATCTTTATTCCTTTTTTCAGGACCGGGTAGAACGTGCGGGACCATCAAGTTGACGGATGACACCACCAACAAGAAATCGGAATTGCTCGAAGCCATGCTCTGCTTCAGCCAGCTCTTCTGTCGATTTCCCAGCAGAGAGACTCCAGCTTTGAAGGGATCGCGAATGTCGTGCATCTGGCGATGACTGCGAGTGTCGAGCACAAAAAACTCGGCGTTACTAATACGCCGGCGAAAATAGGAGAGCCGGCCGATCGAATACGACGCTGTCCCGTTCTGGCGTGCCGGTGGCAAGATACGCAGGCGATGCTGGTCGAGCACCTCGGCGATTTTATACACACCGGCGTTCGGGTCCCCATCAACCTCGTCTAGCCTCGTGTCGTTGACGCCCGCGGTCGGTCCGCCCCAGTGAACCAGCAAGGTAGCAGCCTCATTCAGATTGAGTTCTCGGAAGTCCGCGCTCGCGTCAACCAGCACGTCTTGGTCCGCGATCAGCCGTGCCCGGCCAAACTGGATTTTCTGCTGGTGCGAAATTGGGTTGCTCCATCCTAGGTAGTCATACCACGCTTGCACACTGATATCGCGAAAGACGGCACGCCGATTGCGCAAGCCGACAGTGCCGGTGCCGTTGACATCGTTCAAGATCTCGTGGTCATCGAACACGAAAAACGATGGAATTTCCCGATGCCAAGCCGCGAGGTTCTTACCACGCTCCAGATAAAGCTTGTAGTTCTCCCAAACCCCGACGATGGTCGGGGCGATTTCGACGACTCCCGGCAGTGGGTCCTGTGGTTGTCCAACTTGCTCAAGCCACTCCGGGACGGTGTACTCGCGCTTTTCTTCGTAGAGCCAGTCGCCGTTCAAAATCGCGAAATGGATTTTGCCGTCTAGGTGCTCAAGCATCGTCTTGAAGGCCGGCAATGCCAGATTGGCGGGCTGGTTGTTGCCACAGGCATACTCGAAGCTAAAGTTGAACAGGCCTTTTGGGTTGTGTTGCGGATGGCGGAACTGATCGCCCGTAGGGAGCGTCCGGAACGAGCCACCCAGCTCCGAGCGAGGCCGCTGAGGGGAACCGGCCATCAGTTCGTAGTAATACTTCGTATCTGGCTGCAGGTCGCGAATGTGAACCCATCCGGTGTTGTCCCGCTCGATCGCGGTGATCGCTGCTAGAGAGGTCTGCCTCAGCGCGTCAGGAGACGTGCCGTAGCGGACACGGAACTCACCAGGCCGATCGGTGCGGGCCCAAACACCGATTTCAGTGGAACCGAGACGACCGAGAATCGGGCCGTGAGTGATTTGCTGTGCGACCGCTGGCAAGTGACTGATTGTCAGCACGAATATGACAAGAAACAGTGGCGAACAGCTACCGTAATTCTTCATGGCACCTCACTGGAAATGATTAGTTCTAGATGGGTCCGGTGAAGTCCGTTAGAGGCTTAGGTGGAGCATCTGTTCGAGCTCTCCGCAACAAAGACAGACCAAATACATTCCGGAGGGAACACTGCCAACATCGCACTCGACAACACCTCCGCTGGCTTCCCACTCTCGGATGAGCGAGCCATCCCCACTATAAATCCCCACAACGCTGGTGTCTGTGTGTTCTTCGGGCAAGTGAAAACGAACTTTTCCGTCAAGCTTTCGGATTAACAGATCGTGCCCCTGCAGTTCAGCAGTCCTACCGGTTAAGAAGGGTGAAGGTAAGACGATGTCAAACCGGCCCTGCAGGAGATCCATAGCAGGATCCTTATCAAGAGGAATGGTCCGTGACTTTGCTTCAAGTTTGGAAGAGTAGGGGTCTGTGTTGTTGTACTTCCCCCCTTGAAAATAGACTTGTGTGATCAACTCCACTCTCTCCTCACTTCCGGAAGGTGGGAGTGTTACCTTGTAATGGATATGGCTCGGACGGAATCGTCCTCCACCCACATCATAGGGAGCCGGTTTAATGGTCTCGAACTCATAGCGGCCCGTCCCGTCTGTCTTGATTCGGGCTCGCAATCGAAAATCGTCGGGATTTCCGGGAATCACTCCGCAGTCCTCATTGATGCTGTAGCAGCCAGCGGCGGTTGCCTGCCAGACCTCTATAACGGCCCCGGGAACTGGCCCTCTACAATCGGAGACGCTTCCCTCAATGAAGAGTCGCTCTCCCGGCTCTGCCGGCGAGGCGATCCGGGTCCGAAAGGGAGCATCGGGCTGAAAAAACGGGCCCAAAATGTCTGGATTCGTCGCCACACAGCTTTCACCGGCGAGGATCTTCTGCAAGCTTGCACCAGATGCAGCGACCAGGGAGCCATACTTCAAAAAGTCACGACGGTTAAAGTTCCACATAGCTTTTTCCTTTGCTGCTGGCAATGATACGCCTACAGAGAGTTGAAGGCAATC
>JALLOL010000217.1 GCA_027717875.1 Acidobacteria bacterium AH-259-L09
ACAAGGGATTAAAGACGAAAAAAGGCTCAATTTATGGCGTTCTGCCGAAGAATTAGAGGCATTGGGAACTTTGGAAGGCACTGAACGACCCTACCATTTGTGCGGTAACATCAAGGAGTTAGCGGAAGCAGCGAAGGTGGCTGTTTAGTAATAGCGTTTCCGCTTTATACACCATAGGAGCCTGGGTGCTTTAACAAGATTAATTCAAAAATAAACACTCTTTAGATGTATAGAGCGGAAACAGTTTTTAGGGTGAACAGATCGGAACAAGATTGCGAGAGGAGAAAGAGAAGATAAGGAGTATTTGATCATGGTTATTGATGTAAGTCAGCTTTCAGATGAGCCCATCGAAGGATTAGACGACTTCTTCTTCTTCTCCCCTGGGCGGGAGCCGGTACCAGCCGGTACTTACCGGGGCTGTATAACTGAAATTAGACAGGTACGACCCATTCCAGACTCTGCCTCAACCCTGCTCAAACTCGACTTTGCGGTCGCCGCAGTTTTAGACCTCAAGTTTGGGTCTGTGGAGGAAGTTAACTTGGGGTGCGCCATTCGTTGGCAGAAGGTCTACAAGAATTGGCGAGAGCCATCCATGGCAGATGATCTCCTGCGAAGTGCAGGAATCCGAACCCAACCCCACTCAAACCGCGAGCTTGAGGAAATGATTGTCCAAATCAAAGAGAAAGGAAAACTTCTTACATTCGAGGTCGATTGGGAGGGTATCTGCTACGCCCTGCGAGACCAAAAGCTGATGGAGCTGACCGGTACCAGCGACTCTGATGATGCCAAAGATCTAGCTACTAGGAGGGACTGGATAGAAGCCAACAAAGTTGCCTTGAGGGCGAGAAGCTACCGAGAGTTCCCAGACGCTGATGATAGCAATTGGAAGATCGATCGCTACTTTGACAAGTCAATCGGCGAGGAAGTTATCGCCAGAGTGAAGATCCGGCGCTTTTTACCCTCACAGGTGTTGTGAATATGAGCTTTCGGATAGACGGCAGAACAAGAGAGATTGCAAATCACATGCACTCACACAGCCTCACCAGGAAGCCAGTCGATGAAGCTCCTGCACCACTAACCGAGTGGGAATGGGCGCAACTTCTGGCGTGGGTGGAGTCTGAGGGCAGCCCTCAAGCCACAATCGCTACACAAAAAGATGATTAGCAAGGTTATAGATCTAATCCAGGTTCCAAACCAGCGGCTGTTCAGCACAGGGGCTGCAGCTAAGTATCTAGGTGTGCATCCTGACACGCTCAGGAAGTATGCCGATTTGGGCCGGATCAAAGCCAGAAAGCTGGAGAAACGAAGGGTTTTTGCTCTAGAGGATCTGGATACGTTCATCAATTCTCTGCCGTGCTATGATGGCCTCGGCGGAAAACCCGGTTTAGAAAGGAGGCGAAATGGGAGTTAACCGGGTTTTAAAAAGAGGAAAATCCCGCATCGAGGTCCGCAAACGTTGGCCGGATGGAACCACTTTTCGCAGGTTTATGCCAAACATGACTGTGGCAAAACGGCTGTGGAATGAGATTGAAGTGGCAATCGCAAGAGGAACTTGGCGAGAACTCAAAGAGCAGCTTGCGGGGACAAAGAAGGACCCCAGCGACTTTACTGTTGAAGAGTTTGCCAAGATCTACCTTGAAGACTACTGCCGTCACCACAACCGTCGCCCAGACTTTAAAGAGCAGGCACTGGTAAGCATCAATCGAATCCTAGGAAACATCAAACTGAGGGACTTCCAAAGACTTCACGCTGATCAGTTTGTAGCTACAAGGTCCAAAGATGTAGTACCTGCAACCGTCAACCGAGGTCTAGCAGTCCTCAAGCATATGCTCAACTTCGCAGTGAAAAGAGGCTATCTAGAGTCTAATCCACTGGTAGGTTTTGAAAAACTGCCTGAGGAGGAGATACCGCTGAGGATCATGACCTTGGAAGACGAACGGAAATTGGTGCTGTCTGTGGCCGCTTCCAATCACGTCATTGGAGCCTATGTTGCCATCCTAGGAGAAACTGGACTGAGAAAATCCGAAGGACTTCGGATCGAGTGGTCTCATATTGATTGGGAGAGGAAGATGCTAACCGTACCCAAGAGCAAGACCGGTGAGCCTCGTTACATTCCACTCAGTGAGTATGCCATCCAGTGGTTGCAGGGACTACAACGCTGGGCAAAATCCCCCTGGGTGTTTACTTGGGCGAATGGCAAACCAGTTAGGGACCCCAGGGAGTCTTTTAACAAGGGCAGGGACTTGGCCGGACTGAACTGGGTTCGTGGTTTCCATGACCTGAGGCATTTCAGGGCCACACAGTGGTTGATGCACGGCGTAGACATCTACACCGTCAAGTCCTATCTCGGCCACAAGCGCATTGAGACAACTCAGCGGTACCTACACTTTGTGCCAAGTCATGCAGAACGTTCTGTGCGTGCTGCCCAAGCTGCAGAACAGGAAGAGCTAGAACAATTGGATAGGAGTCAGGGAGCGAAGATGAGTGAGGCTCAGGTCCAAGTGGGAGACATTTGGGAGACACCCGCAAATCTGACTTGAATGGTAGGAAATAGACTATACGCTAAATAACTGAAAGCAAATGGTGCGAAAGGGGGGACTCGAACCCCCACGGGTGTTACCCCACCAGATCCTAAATCTGGCGCGTCTGCCAAATTCCGCCACTTTCGCTCATAAGGGGCCGTATCTTTAAAATTTAAATTTTAGCCCAAAACTTAAATTTTAAAGATACGGCCCCTGTATTTCCACCTTGGAAAGTCTGATATACTTTTTGGAATTCGGGGACAATTCGGTTTCTGTCCCCGCTTTCGCCCCACTTTCGCAGCGTCGGGGCATGGCGCAGTCTGGTAGCGCGCCTGCTTTGGGAGCAGGAAGTCGGGGGTTCAAATCCCTCTGCCCCGACCATTTGTTTTGGCGAACATAACCTATGGCGATTCCTGCCCTGCCTCAAGAAATTCACTGTAGTCGATTTTGTAGCTGTTCAAAGCCTCCAAGTTCAACAAACCCCACAATCACCAGAAGTTCCGGGAAAGGTCAGATCGGCCAAGTTTGTGCCCCTCCGATGACAGGCAGCTTGACATCCCCCAGGGGGGATATTAGAATGTCAGGTGAAGGGAGATGATCAATGGCTGTAAGAACAAAGAGACAGTTGGCTGCTGATGAGACAAGCCCGCATTACCTGGACGATCAGGCTCAGAAAGGGTTGAGCAACCGTCTTGCTCGGCTGGAGGGACACATACGGTTTATCAGAGGAATGGTCCAGGAACAGCGCTGTGCGGACGAGATCCTTCTACAGGTTGCGGCCGTCAAGGCTGCGCTCAACCAGTTTTCCGCAGCGCTGCTAGATCACGAACTCAAGGCCTGTATGAACTCGTGCATGCAGGGTAATGGGGATGAACGTTTGGACAAAGTGACGAAAGTGCTTTCGACTCTGCTCAAGCAGTCATAAAGAGCAACAGACCATGCAGACAATAAATCAGAAAGTTTGGCTGAGCATCGGAACTGTGCTGGCGGCATTGGGTGCCTCAGTGTGCTGCATCCTGCCAGTGGCCGTAGTAATGCTGGGCGTCGGCTCAGCGGCGCTGGGAGCGAAGCTGGAGACGTTCCGCCCGTACTTTCTTGGGCTAACAGTGGTGCTGCTAGTCACCGCCTTCTATCAAGTCTACACACCAAAGAGTAACGAATGTGCCCCAGGCGAGAGCTGTGCGGTGCCCGAAAACCGGCGGCGTCAACGCATGGTAGTCTGGATCATTGCCGTTTTGGCCTTGGCACTGGTTAGCTTCCCTTACTACGTCAATTGGGTCCTTTAACACCGACCGGAGAGGAGCGTTTTGGATGATTAAAGCAATACTAATTACGGCCCTAGCAGGGACGATTGCCCTTGGAGTTTGGATCAATCCCGAGTGCTGCCTGCTGAGTTCATCGGCAGCTTCTGAGACGGCAGGGGATGCAAAAACCGCAGTTTTTCGCGTCAGTGGAATGACCTGTGGCGGATGCGAAGTTGGCGTGAGAATGGCCGTAAAGAAGCTGGATGGAATTCACAAGGTCGAGGCATCCTACAAAGAGGGAAAGGCCACGGTCAAATATGATCCCTCCAAAGTAAAACCCGAGGAGATCAAGGCTGCCATTGAAAAGATCGGCTACAAAGCCAAAGTGGAGAAGAAAGAAGAAAGAAATAAATAACATGAGCGATGGCTGTTCCAGTCAAGATGTAACCCCCTCAGGCGAGCCACATCTGCTCGTCGTCGGAGGTGGGTCCGCGGCTTTTGCTGCAGCCCTTAAAGCGAACGAGCTGGGTGCTCGCGTGACTTTGGTTA
>JALLOL010000218.1 GCA_027717875.1 Acidobacteria bacterium AH-259-L09
TAACCGCTCATTTCGCTCCCACTGCCGCCCCGCCACAATGTAGTGATACTGGCGCTGCCGGATCTGCTCGAGGTTCTCCTCGTAAGCCATGCCGCGATCAAGCACCATCGTCGAGCCCACTCTCCGGCCCGTCCGTTTCTCTAACGCATCCAACATCTGATCGACGGTGGCGCGGTCCTGCACGTTGCCGTCCAACACCTCGTGCGCCTTGGGAAAACCCTCCCCATCGAGCACCAGCCCCACCACCACTAGCCCCGCTTCGCCTGGGGGTTGGCTTCCGGTTAGGTTAGGCGAACCCCGTTGTAGACCTCACCGCTCTGATTCCCCCTCCAAAGGAGGTTGTGTTCTTTATTCATCCGATCTGCTGGCCGAGCACCCTGAGACCAACCCGAAAAGACTCGTGATGGGCCAATGGGCCCGGCTTGATCGGAATTTCGTCGGCAGGTCGCACTGAATCGGCAAGAATCTCCTCCCCACTGTCTGAACCGCAGGGGCTTAGTGTGGTTCTACTTCCTATGAGAGTGGGAGAATGTTACACTACCCTTGATCTCGTTAATCTCAATGATGCGACCACATCGTGGCAGCGAACTGCATGGATAAGGAGGTTTCTATAAGACTGAATAATGGTGACCTATTCCCAAGTGTGAGCGGTCCTACTGTGGTTGGGGATAGTTTGACGATTCCCGAAGATTTGAGACAAGAATGGAATGTTGTGCTTTTCTATCGTGGACATTGGTGAGCCTTCTGTAATCTGCAGTTGGCAGACTTCAGTGGACATCAGGAAGAGTTCAGAGACGGAGGTATCGGCCTCGTCGCATTATCGGTCGATAAGGAGGAAGACGCTCGGAAAATGGTTGAAAAGCACAAGCTCACTTTTCCGGTTATTTACGGACTGGATGTGCGGAAAGAAGCCGATAAGATCGGTGCTTACTTTGATAGTGAGAACGGTTACTTTCAACCCGCCAATTTCATCTTGCGCAATAGAAAAGTGGTCCAAGCAACCTATTCCAGTGGCCCGTTAGGGCGCCTTCAGGGCCAGCATGTACTAATGCTTGTCGGCCATTATCGCGAACAGGAAAAAGGGGGGCAGGGCTAAGCCGAAAAGTAGGATCGGTGTGGGCTGGCACGTGTTTGTCAGAGGCAAATTGCAGTTCTCGGCGTCGGTATCTCGAAAAACAGAAAACAAATTCCTATCATTATCATTCGGCCTCCGAGATCTGCGCTCGTCGGGCAGTCTGCTCCCTGCCTGAAGTAGGAGGTAAGTCTACTGGGAGAGTCTTTTCCAGTCGGTAGGCGGACCGCTAAAGTCCCTCGCATTGATCACCTGAAACCCATCTTGCATAATCCTTGGCTATGGAACCTGCGATATCCATCAGGGCATTGAGTAAGTATTACGGAGACCTCCGAGCTCTGGACAACTTCTCCATAGAGGTGGGAGAAGGGGAGTTTTTCGGTTTCCTGGGACCGAACGGCGCGGGAAAAACGACTACGATCAATATACTCGCCGGCCTTACCACCTACAAAGACGGGGAAGTCAAGGTCTTCGGGAAGGATGTAACCCGGGACTACCGGGAAGCCAGGAAATTGATTGGTCTAGTGCCACAAGAATTCAATTTTGACGACTACTTCACGGTGGATGAGATCCTGCGGTTTTATGCCGGATACTTCGGCATTGGACGCCATGAAACGAGAAAACGGGTGGATGAGCTACTCGACCAGTTTGATCTTGCACAAAAAAGGGAAGTGCACGTCAGAGAGTTATCTGGTGGGATGAAGAGACGCCTGCTTATCGCAAGAGCCCTGATTCACAAGCCGAAAATGCTCATTCTTGATGAGCCCACCGCTGGTGTGGATGTGGAGCTGCGGCGCAACCTTTGGCGCTCCATGCAGCAGTTGAATAAGCAAGGCACCACTATCCTGCTCACTACCCACTATATTGAGGAGGCGGAGCGCTTGGCCAAGAGAATCGGTATCATCAACCGCGGAAAAATCATTGCTCTTGATGACAAGGACAATCTTATTGAGCAGCTACACAAGAACAATCTCGATCTGACGCTCACGAAACCAATAGAAGCTATTCCCCAAGCCCTCGCCAAATACAAGGCGTTCCTGCTAGATGACAACAAGGTCCGAATCGTATGTGAGGAGAATTGCAGCAAGACAGAAATACTGAGAGATGTCGAGAACGCTGGACTCGAGGTCAAGAGGCAGGAAGTGACCAGATCTAGCCTGGAGGATATCTTTATCGACTTAACGGAGATTGGTCGTGGCGAACTTTAGGGGATTCGGGACTCTGCTCGGCAGAGAAACCAAAAAGTTCACCAAATCGACGAAGCAGACGATTGTTGCGCCAGTGATCTCCTCAGTTCTCTATATCATAGTGTTCGGTAAGTTTATCGGTTCGCAAATTCCTGAGGTCAATGGACTCTCGTATATAGAGTTCCTGATCCCAGGCTTGATTATGATGAGTGTGATCACTAATTCCTACTTCAATTCCTCCCTTTCCATACTCATATCCAAGTTCTTCAACAATCTGACGGAAGTATTGACTGCCCCCCTTTCTTATTTCGAGATGGTACTCGCGCTTACTTTAGGGGGCGTAATGAGAGGATTCGTTGTGGGGATCTTTACCCTGCTGGTCTCGTTCCTGTTTGTTCCCATCAGGATGTACGACGTGTTCGTGTTTGGGTACTTTTTGTTCTTTGTCTCCCTGATTTTCTCCTCTGTTGGGGTGATGATGGGACTCTGGGCAGAGACGTTCGACCACCTGGAAACTTTTTCCAGCTTTGTGCTTACTCCTCTCACCTTCTTGGGTGGGGTGTTTTACTCCATCAACATGCTCCCGGAGCTCCTCAAGACCCTCTCGAGGTTCAATCCCCTGCTTTTCATGATCAACGGAATGCGGTATGGGGTTCTGGGAATTTCTGATGTCGACATCCTTTTGAGCATGGTCCTCGTCTTCATGCTCGGCGCGTTGCTCTTTGGCGTAAACGTCTGGCTGTTCAAACGCGGCTACAAAATCAAGACGTAAGATACTTCCACCCAAAAACCACAAAAAATCGGAAACCTTCTTGTTGATCAGGCATATTGAAAAAGAGACCACAAAACACGACGCCTGAGTTTATGGCTCAAGACTGCATCGCCGTGCGAATGCGGTTACTCAACCGCGTCATTACCAAGATTAGGCCGTAGCAGGAACTCTTCCCGACAGTTTGCAAGAGGGCTAACTGCTCTCCTCGCCTTCAAGCATCTGCAAGATTCCTGTTGCCTCACCCACCTCGATAAGGTATCCATCGGGATCGCGCATGTAGCATCGGATCTCACCGCCTCGATCGATCGGTGGCGTCAAAAACTCCGCACCCTTGGAACGCCACTCGTCGTACTGGGCCTTGATGTCAGCCACTCGGATGTTCATGAAGCTGCTAGCCTTCTTGGGGTCTACCGGCGGGGCTAGTATCACGTCTGGTTTGTCCTCTGTGGGTCCACCACCTACGTTCAGGGTCACCCATGCGTTGGCCAACTTGATAATGCACGGATCTCTTTCGAGAAGTATCTGGCCACCAAGCACGTCTGAATAAAAGGCACGGGACCGTTCCACATCTTCAACCGTCAGAAAGTGCGTAAGAAGAATCCCCTCACGTGGTGCGGGGAATTCATCTCTTTTCATAAGCTACCTTTCAATGGGAAGTTCGTTGGGCCAACGCCAAACAGGTTTGCGGCTGCTTGGGTTCTTGAATGGCTCTCGGTAGTGGTTCATCTCCCCCTGCGTGAGTTCCCGGACGATCGCACCGGTGGGGGAGACCCTTGTATGGGTCCGGCTCAGTCGCCACCCTTGTACTTGAAGGAGAGCTTCACCTTGGCCCGGTAGTTACGAACCTTTCCGTCCTGGAGCTGCATGTCCAACTCCACGATTTCGGCGATGCGAAGGTCCCGCAAGGTCTTTGAAGCTATCTCGACGGCTGCCGCAGCCGCCTTCTCCCACGACTCGGTGCTGGTCCCTACCAACTCGATCACTTTGTAGACATTCTCTGCCATGTTGTTCTCCCCTCATCTCAAGCGCTGAAGACGGTTCCGGTCCGGCCCGCTGCGGTCTTTTCTAGAACCTTGTAATGGCTGATGGTCTTGCCGACCATAAGTCCCCCAGCTGTGGAAAGATTCGCCTAGATCTTAGACCGCCGGGCAGCTAAAGACAATGAATATCGACAGAAAAGCAGAAGGTTTTCTCTACTATCTCTCGGGGCAGGACGATATATCTTGTAGGCTGGTCAAGGCTCCAGATTCATTCGCCGC
>JALLOL010000219.1 GCA_027717875.1 Acidobacteria bacterium AH-259-L09
ATTGCCAACTATCCGGGGTGGCTGGTGCATGGCACCCGAACAACGCTGCCTTGAAAAGCCTTGAGAAAAATGAAGCGGCGGCTCAAGAAAGAGGGGCTCCTATTGCCTCAACTTCAAGCCCTCTGTCGAGAAAGACTTACCCCATCTGTCCAGGTTATTTCGGATGAGGGAGAATATCGATCAGGTGGCACAGGTCGCCTTCGATCTTAAAAGAAAAGCGCCATCCTCCATTGACGCGGCCTGGCCAGATATCATGAGCCCTGTCGTACTTCTTGGTCCGAAGCGAAGGATGGCGGAAATCACGCAGAAGGTGAGCGAGTTGTTTCCCAAAGTCACGCTTGATCTTCTCGGGCGCTTCCTGAAATGAGCGAACAAAACGAGCTGAGAAAAGAACCCAGTGCAGCCAGTGGCGGGCTCGCGAGTTCGGCCAGGGTATCCACCACGAGCTTGGCGGTGTCCTCGTCAAACTTCGTGCGCAGCTTTTCGTAAGCTTGAGGGTGTCCATGACTTGACAAACCAAAAGATTTTAACCAATGGAGATCCCATCTCCGATGACTCAAGACCAAAAACAGCCCCCCTTTTTCCTCTATCCTCGCAAAGGCCCGTCACGACTCGCTTTCCAGCACTTTCCAAAAATGAACCGGACAGCAGTGCATTGAAAACGAAGAGGAAAAAATAATCCGCTGGTCGGTGAACTGGAAAGCAGGAGCGGTCGCACATCCCATGACTGACTCTTTACAAGCCCCTTTTACGGGTTGTGAGCGGTACCGAACTGTACCCGGGACTTTACACCTGGGTCTACGTTAGAGAATTGGCCGGTGATTGCAACTGGGCAGGTGAGAAGCAGCGCCACAGGCGACCCTCAAGCAGGCCACGTGCGCTTGCGGGTGGAAGGAAGAGTTGAGGCCGAGGGAGGAGTACAAAACAGCCCGGCGGATTCGATCCTTCAGGGAGTAGCGGTCAGTAGGTTCTGGACGGTGATCGTTGCCAGGGTGTCCGGCGGGAGGCGATGGCCCACGTGCAGGATCTCGATTCCGATGAGACGCTTCTGCTCATCGAGGTCCACGGTGAGCCCGTCTTCAATGTCGATGAGGACTGAGTGCTGAGGACTGAGTAATGAGGACTGAGTGCACAACCATCGACTCGATGACTTGCTGGCAACCATCTCTTCCCAAAGCCGTTCGAGCAGAAACTTCTCAACCCAGCTAGGATGCCTGAGTCAGATGAAGGGGCATTTCAATGGCGATTTTGCATATATCTTGGGTAGAGAAACGAGAGCTGGCTTCCAAAATTTCAAGCCCTAGGAGAATCCCTCCCTCTCCGATGTCCAAAACAATCCCCTCTTCCAGCTCTTTATTCCTTAGAAATTTCCCGTCTTGAAACTTAATATACAACGCATCAGCCGCAGTGTCGTAGGTGATGTGCATCGTCTCCACGCCCTCTATTCCCAAATCACTGTTATGATAACAGCACGCTCGCCTTCCAAATTATACACCACTTTTAAAACGCCTCCATCAAATCGCTTGAATGCTTAGAGCCTATCTTTATAGCCCTTACCTTGGCGATCCGGATTGGTAATCGTGGCTTTGACCATATCCTCTGAAATCCTTCTCAAGGCCATTCTTTGACGTGCATGAGCCGTGAAAACGAACTCCACTACTTAACCAGCCTCTCGGTAAGCCCCTGAATTCCGTGGCAGAAGTTTTGTAATTACCCATGTATTATATGCAGAATAAGAACTGGGCGTGCCGCGCAGCTTAGCATGGCGGCAATTCAGTCTTGCCCTCCTTCGATAACATGGCCGTTTCCAGCCTCTGGTATTTTCCCTTTTTGACCTCTGGCTAGAGAACCCACCGGCTAGCCGTTCCTCATTCTTCGTCAGGCTGCAGAATACCCCTTCTTTCCCTACCACTGAGCTGCACGAAACTGCGGCTGTCGGCTGCCAGGCCAGGGGAAGCCTGACTGAGCTTAGGCCCTTGAAGGGAGAAGAAGACGACAGGTCCTGAAGAGCAAGAGCCCCCGTGGAAGATCAGGTGAGCGGGAGGGCCGAGGCGGATCCAGAAACGACCCCACCAGGTTCTTGTTCCATGGCGGAGGTTGAGAAAGTTTCGAGACGAAAAAACGGTGTTCCACGGGGCCAGGAGTTTGGTCTTGCACCCAGGAGGGGAGAGGATAAGGAGGAAGTGGCCAAGCTGCGCTGCGCAAGCGGAGTCCCACAGTAATCTGGTGCATCGAAAGGTGACCTTTGCACCTGATGCTGATTCAAGTGCTGCTCCTGTCTTTGGGTCACCTACAACGGTTCATAGCGGCGCCGTGGATAGCCTGGTCCTGAGCATAGATAGAACCTCCACTCCAGATAAGATCTTTGCCTTTTATGTAAAAAACGGTGTGGCTGGAGATGTCTTCTTTAAGAGCTCGCCGGTGGATACCATTAGCTTTGGAGCGGAAAATACCCTCAATGACGGTACGGAGAGCTTAGATTTTCTCTCTGTCGGCAGGAAGGACTGGAGCGGCGACAGTAAATTCCAGCTTTCCTACACGACCCAGACGAGCGCTCTGGTGCGGTTTTATGAGGTGGACCCGGTCGATCCCGGTCTCTTCGGTTTCCGGAAGTCCATCACCATCGATCGAACGAAAATCTCTGATGCGAGCTGTGGGACGACGCTTTCGAATTTCCCGTTGCTTTTCAGCGTCACCGACCCTGATCTCAGGACCACAGCAAACGGTGGGGGTGTCACCGATGCGGAAGGCGATGACATTATCTTTCGAGCCCCAGACGCTGCCACCTGTGCCCCCGACGGGGCAGGGTGCGGGCTGGACCACGAGATTGAAAAATATGACGGCTCGACGGGGCAGCTAGTGGCCTGGGTGAGAGTGCCCTCCGTCAACACCAATGATACTGCTAATACCTCGGATACCGTCATTAACATCTACTATGGAAACAGCGATGTCACCTCCTCCAGCCAGAACGCCACCGGAGTGTGGGACGCCAATTACCTGGGCGTGTGGCACCTCAATCAAGACCCCGGTCCCGGCGGCGCGGACGACATGGCGGATTCGACCTCCAACGCCAACCACGCGACCGCCGCCGCATCGATGGTTACAGCTGACTTGGTAGACGCCAAAATCGGCCAGGGGATCGACTTTGATGGGTTGGGTGATGTCATCGAGGACGCGGACGGAGAAAATTACATCAATGGTCTGACAGGCTTCACGCTCTCAGCCTGGATTCAATCAGATGTCATCGCCACTGATAAAGGCTTTGTCACGGGTGCGGCGCCCACGGGCTCAGATGACGCATTTAGTATCCGCTATGATGATGCGGGTGCCTCAGGTGGGGGTGACGACGTTGTGACGGCTGGGGTGACTGTCGGTGCCGCAAAGGTTATAGAGAGTTCAGCGCTTGTCCAGACGCTAAACTGGCAACACGTGAGCCTGACCTGGGCCAGCGGCGGCCAACTGACTCTCTATATCGATGGCGATGCAAATACTCCTACCTTTAATGACTCTGCCTTTAGCGGGAGCCTATCGACTGCGGACACGTTCCTCATCGGAGTAGGGCCAAACGACACGGTCGGGAGCGCTGGATGGGACGGTATCGTCGATGAAGTGCGCATCTCCAACACGGACCGCACTGCCTGCTGGATTGGAGGGCAATACAACAACCAGTTCGATCCGGGAGATGTGGGCACAACTGGCAAGTTCTACGACGTGGGGACCGAAGAGGGCAGCCCGGCCACCTTGGCCCAGGTCACGACCTTCACAGCCCAGGGGCACTCCGAGGGCGGAGTTTTGCTTCAGTGGCGGACCAGCTACGAGGTGGACAACCTGGGCTTTCACCTCTACCGGGAGCAGGGAGGTGAGCGCAGGCGGCTCACCCCGGAGCTGGTGGCAGGCTCGGCGCTCTTTGCGGGGCTGCGCACCCAGCTGACGGCCGGGCGCTCCTATGGGTGGTGGGACCCGCAGGGAAGAAGTGACGACCAGTACTGGCTCGAAGATGTGGATCTGGACGGGACACGGAGCTGGAATGGGCCGGTCACGCCGGCCTCCGCTGCAGCGAGCCAGAAGGGAGCCAGTGCAGTGAGTTCTTCCATCCTGTTGAGCCAGTTGGCGAGAGGTGCACCCGCCAAGACGGTGCTCCTCTCGAGCGGGCCCGCGCAGGCAGGCCAGCCCCGGGAATTGGCCGCCACTTTGCAGGAGCGGCAGCAGCAGCAGTGGGCCTTGGCCTCCAAGCCGGCGGTGAAGCTCGAGATTCGGGAAAAGGGATGG
>JALLOL010000022.1 GCA_027717875.1 Acidobacteria bacterium AH-259-L09
CATCGACGTTAAAGGAAATGATCCCAGAAACTAGAATTGAGGTGTAGTCAAAGTGCTAACAAGTCGTTCCACCGGACACACAAGGTTACGCGCCTTTTGTCGATTTCGCTTCGCTTCATTATTGCATAAGAGGCGCTCCATTTTGCGTGCCGCTGAACTCAAGCGTTATGCAGGAGGAATGAACAATGCCTACGTGGTTCATCATCCTGATGGGTTCTATGTTCGTCGTCGGGGTCATAGGTATCGCGGTCGCCGTTGTGGTAGCCAGGCGTATCCTACGCAAGGTGGACAAGCTCTTCGCGGAGACCAAACGGGACGACGCACTCGTTCACGACAAGTGTATGATTCGAGATGGAGCCATTCATTGCCCTGGTGTGATCCAGGTTGTCGGCCGTACTTTGATCATACAGACGGTGTTTGACAAACGTCGCGAGATCCCATTGTCGCAGGTCATCCTCAGGAGGGAAGCTACTGGCATTGGAAGGGTAGATTTTGGAAGGGCAGGGTGGTGGGGCAAGAGGATTTTCCTTTTGGACACTCCGGAAACGTCCAATCTCGCAATCGGTCTCAAGAATCCGGAGCCATGGCGAGAAGTGTTCGGCAAAAAAGAGATGGCATAACCAACTCTTGCACCGGACGGCGTGACCGCCGCCGGTGAAGAGTGTCGTTAGGCGTCGTAAGAAAATATGATTAGGTGGCTCGTTATCGGACTCATGCTGATAGGAAGCCTCTCGTATTGGTGCAGACTACAAGCACGAAGGCAGATCGAGGAATCCCAAAGACTATCGGTTACAACGGTTGTAGGGGTATGGATCGTCTATCTCGGGCACGCTGCCTTGACGGTATTCTCGGCGGTGTTGAGTATCTGGTCTCTGCCATGGCCGCGGTTGATGAGTCTGTGGCTGGGCTGCACAGCCATTGCGTTGGGGGCCATTTTACTGGTTTTGGGGATGATGACGTTTCGGTCATTTCAACGGATGAATGGTAGGCTTAATGATCGACTGATCACGAGCGGCATCTATCGATGGAGTCGGAATCCGCAGAATGTTGGTTGGGGTCTTGCATTGTTTGGGATTGCGGTAGCTGGACGATCTGCCGTTGCACTTATCCTGACGGTCGTGTTTTGGGTGCGCTTTGGCCTATATGTTCGAGAGGAGGAACGGCAACTTGAAACTTCGTTTGGGGAGGAGTACTGCGACTATCTCGCAACAAGTCACCGATACTTTGGTCCCCCGAGGCCAACCGCCGCCTAAAAAGGCGCTCGAGCGCCGCCGTTAGGCCGATTTCGGATGGTCTAGATGGTCGCGTTATTTGGATTACTCGCTCTGTGGCTGGTTCCAGTCCTCACCTTTGTCTGGGCTCGACGTCAAGCGGCGGAGAGACTTTGGCGGCTGACAGGCGTTTCTTTTGGCGATGGACTTATCTCGCAAACCGAAATGTCCGGTCCCTGGGTGCCGATGCCCTGGAATTCACCCCAGGCTGGGCTGTCGGATGGTACTTCATTCCGATTGCGACTCTCTGGAAGCCGTACCAGGCTCTAAAGGAAACCTTCAAGGCGTCACATCCTGACTTCACTGAGAACTGGAGGCGGGCTCCGCATCCTGCCATTATGCCTCTCTGGTGGACACTCTGGATCCTTGGAACCTTTGTCGGGCAGGCGGTATTCCGTACGGCGCTACGTGCTGAGACCATTAACGAGCTCCTTGCCTCGCATGGCGTTAGGCCCACATCATGGAGAAATGTGTACACTCGAAGCAAGAATGGTTCCGCAAGTAAGAATCAGGCAATTCTCCGAGCTTCTCTGCGCTCTTCTCGTGATGGCAGGCTGTGCCGCGACGGCCGAAGATACTTCGAAGGAGGTAGGTATGTCACCCAGACTCTATCGGGTCATTCTGCCGGTGACCGACATTGGAAGGGCCGAAGAGTTCTACGCGACTTTGTTTCAAGAGCCGGGCGAGAGAGTCTCGCCCGGGCGGCACTATTTCAACCTCGCTGGGACCATCCTAGCTGTTTACGATCCAGTCTCAGATGGCGATCCGCTGGATGGAGGTTGGAAGCACCATCAGAACCAGTACATTTACATCGGTGTAGGAGATTTGGAGGCAGCATTCGACCGAGCTAAAGAGGCGGGAGCGTCACTGCTGAGTGAGAGGATCGAGACCATGCCTTGGGGCGAGCGCCTCTTCTATGCACGTGATCCATTTCAGAATCCGATCTGTCTTGTAGACGATCAGACGCTTTTCATGGGCAGCGGTAGATAGCCTATTGGAGCCTAACCAGGCGATGGAGCGGACCGGCTTTGCCCGGCCGCTCATCGCCAGTCGTTAGGCTGACCAAGGGTGGGAATCCTCGAAGGGTCACTGGCATACTAAATATGATAGAGTCCAAATAATGTATGTGGGCGGTCTACGAGCATCGGCGCGTCGTGAAGCGGCTCGGCCGGCTCCCAATCGAGATCCTGAAACGATATGAAAAGTGGAAAGATATCGTAAGGATCTCTGGTCCAGCCGGGCTTCGGCTGATCAAAGGATTTCATGACGAGGCTCTAGCTGGAGAGTGGAAAGGGCATCGGTCCTCGCGCTTGGGGCAGCAATATCGGGTTATTTATAAAGTGGTGGCTCAGAAGGTTCTCGTGCAGGTTATCGACCTGACCGCCCACGACTATCGGAGGAAAAAATAGCGAAGTCAAAATGAAAGATTTTCGACCGGCGAAGAAAATCGTGGAGGTGTCGGTGGGAGAGTCCGTACGTATCGTGCGTGAACTGCAGGACCTGAGTCAAAATGAGCTTTCGAAATTGACGGGGATTCCGCAGTCGACAATTTCAGCGATTGAAAATAACAAGGTAAGGCTGGGCGTTGAACGAGCGAAGGTCATTGCGAGGGCTCTAAAGTGTCATCCCGCCGTTCTTGTTTTTCCAGGATGGGAACTAGAAGAAGAGTCAGCAGCCTAACAAGGCGCTGAAGCTGACACCTGCGGTGCACCTTATCACCCACTCGTTAGACGGCTGAAAGAAACAACTGATTCGGCGCTGCTGCAGTAGCTCTTGGGGCCGAGCCAGCAGCTGCTGACTCGGGCAGCATTCCGAGCGGGAAGTTCAGGCTCAACTCCGCCTCCATAAACCCTGGTGGCGGAGAGGGCGGGATTCGAACCCGCGGTACAGTTTCCCGTACACACGCTTTCCAAGCGTGCTCCTTAAGCCACTCGGACACCTCTCCCAAGCGAGGGGAAATCGGAGGAGGTGGGATTCGAACCCACGTGCCCGGCTCAACACCAGGCAACCCGATTTCGAGTCGGGCCCGTTACGTCCACTTCGGTACTCCTCCGTGTTTCAACTCTATTACAGCCAGCTCTGTGGATGGTATAGTATACCTTTCGGTTGCGCATCAAGCAGCGGGGCCTGCTCTATCGTGACAGGTCTCGGGCCCTGTGCAGCATGCCCCTCGAACCATGTCAGGTCCGGAAGGAAGCAGCATTAAGAGGGTCAACATGTGTGCCGCAGATCTCCCGAGGCCTGGCCAAGCGGAGGATTTTTGCGCATTTTCGTGGAAAGAGCGCGGCGGCCGTCCTGCAAGCCCGGTATGTGCCTGAGGTAATCGATGAGTTATCAGGTTTTGGCGCGCAAGTGGAGGCCCCAATGCTTTGAACAAGTGGTGGGGCAAGAGATCGTCACTCGGACCCTCCAGAATGCGATCACCAATGGCCGCGTCGCGCATGCCTTCCTATTTTCAGGTGTACGTGGGGTGGGAAAGACCAGTACGGCCCGTATTCTGGCCAAAGCCTTAAACTGCCAAAAAGGACCCACACCTTCGCCCTGCGGTGAGTGCCTTTGCTGCCAGGAGATTGCGGCCACAAACAACGTGGACGTGCTAGAGATCGATGCGGCTTCCAACACCGGTGTGGATAATGTCCGAGAACTCCGGGAGAGCGTCCGCTACGGGACGGCACGCGACCGCTTCAAAATCTTCATTATTGATGAAGTTCACATGCTCTCCAATGCTGCCTTCAACGCCTTGTTAAAGACGCTGGAAGAACCTCCGCCGCATGTGAAATTCATTCTGGCTACCACCGAGTACCATAAGATTCCGCTGACGATAACGTCGCGCTGCCAACAGTTCGATTTCAAGCCAATTTCTTTTCCCCTCATTCTCGAACGCTTGAAACTGATCAGCCGGGAAGAGGGAATTGAGATAAGCGATTATGCCCTGCGGGCCATTGCCGCTGCCGCGCAAGGCAGTATGCGCGATGCCCAATCGGCCCTGGACCAAATTATGGCCTTCAGTGGCAAGCAGATCGGTGATGAAGATGTTCGAACCTTGTTGGGTGTGGTCGACGAGCGAGCAGTCATTACTTTGCTTGAGGCCGTGCTTCAGCGCGACAAAAAAAGTTTGATCGAGCAGGTCCAGGAGTTGGTGCACTCTGGAGTGGATCCTCAGAATTTCTGTAGGAAGCTGATTCACCATGTCAGAAATCTGATGGTCTGCAAAGTGACGGGGTGGGAGGAGCGCCTCTTGAATTTGCCTGATGCCGAAAAAGAAGCAATTCTAAAGCAGGCAGAACAGTTTTCTGAACTCGACCTGATTCGTTTTTATGATGTTCTTAATCGCACCCACAACGAGCTGCGCTGGCATTCACATCCGCATGTTCACCTTGAAATGACGTTGATGAAGCTCATCGAGCTAGCTCAATTGCCGACTGTGGAACAAGTTATTGACGAGCTGAAGTCAGAACAGAAGCTTGGAAGCCAGCGACAACCAGCTCAGCCGGTTCAGTCCGCTCAAGGGAGAACGCTTTTTGAAGCACTCAGCAAGGGCTCATCTGGGGAAGTGAAGAAAGAGAGGAAGTCTGAATCGCCCACCGAATCAAAGGACAAAGAAGAGCCGGGCTCAGCCTCTCCGGTGATTTCTCATTTGCTCTCAGCGGTACAGATAGAGAGTATCCGTCTTTATTCTTCGTTGCAGCATGCGTCCCAAACCACTTTTGGCAATGGGAAGCTTTCCATTGTTTTTCCGACAGGTGAGGCCTTCCATCACGGGGTCGTGCTAGAGTCGGAGAATCAGGAGCGGCTGTCCCGACTGTGTGCAAAGATCACGGGCTCGACACCAGAGATTGAAGTAAAGTTGGAAGAGCCGCTGGAGAATCTATCTGATCCGACCAAGGATCCGAAGGTGAAGGCCTTTATTGAAACCTTTCCTGGCAAAGTCATCGTCGAGAAGGAAATAGAGGATTGAGAAAGTGCAGACCAAGAATTTTCAAAAACTCATGAAACAAGCGCAAGAGATGCAGGAGAAGCTGCAAGCGGAAATGGGGCAGCTTCGAGTGGAGGCCAGCAGCGGAGGTGGAATGGTGAACGTTACCATGGATGGAACCAAACAGCTTCTTTCTATCACCATTGATCCGGAGACAGTTGATCCGAACGATGTTGACATGCTTCAGGACCTGATACTGGCGGCTGTCAATGAGGCTGGGCGTCAGGTCGACGAAGCCTTGAGTACACATCTCGGCGGCTTTACACAGGGGTTGCTGGGGTAGCGTTGAAGAGACGATGGGGCAAGGGGACAAAGGAGACAAAGGGGACAGATGGTGAATCCGGTAGATCCGGTTCAGCGACTTATCGAAGAATTTAAGAAACTGCCGGGCATTGGCCCCAAATCCGCCCAGCGGTTGGTTTTCCACTTAATTCGCAGGCCCAATGAGCAATGTCAGAAGCTGGCTGAGGCCGTTTCCCAGTTGAAAGCCAGTTTGGTTTTGTGCTCAATCTGCAATAACATCACCGGAGTGGATCCCTGCCGTATCTGCACGAGTCCGAATCGGGATCCAAGACTGATCTGCGTCGTGGAAGAACCTTTCAACATTCTCTCAATCGAGAAGACCGGAATTTACAAAGGCCATTATCACGTTCTCCACGGTGCCATCTCTCCAATTAACGGAATTGGTCCGGACGATCTAAAGCTGGAAAATCTGTTGGGTCGCCTCACGAAGGCGAAGGTGGAGGAAGTGATTGTGGCCACCAACCCTACCAGTGAGGGAGAGGCTACGGCTCTCTATCTATCGAAGCTCATCAAGCCTCTGAGTATTAAAACCACACGGATCGCTTCGGGAATCCCGGTGGGCAGCGACCTGGAATATACGGACACGGTCACCCTTTCACGCGCGCTCTCAGGACGGCAGAGGCTGTAGGGTAGAATCCAGAATCCAGAATCCAGAATCCAGAATTAGAAGGAATTGCCTTCAACGTGAAACCTGAAACCTGGAACATGCGACATGAAACACCGACGCTCACAGCTCGAAAGCGCTGTAGTGTCCGCTCTCAGAGCGGACGCTACATAGCTCAATAGCTCACAGCTCAAAAGCTAACAGCTCAAGAGCTCGAATCGTGAGCAGTATGCCCCTGTATAATATCGATCGCGTGAGGAAGAACTTTTAGGACAGCTTGAAGCGATTGGGTGGCCCCTTTGGGACTCCCCGGAAGGCTTAAGATGAGCGTCCGATTTCGCACGCCGGCCACGGATCGAGAGAGTGCTGCAAACTCGGTGCTCTCCACGCCGCGAAGCCGCATCAGCTCTGCCAATCCAGCCACTTCCTTTTCCAGGAGGGGTGCCACGGCCTCCGGCGTAACATCCCGAGGACCCAGGCCTGTTCCCCCAGTGGTGATGATCAGGTCGATCTCGCCGTGATCGGTAAGCTCCAGAATTTGTTTTTGAATGGGCGGAATCTTATCGGGGACAATCCGGGTCACTGCCACGACCCACTTGTTCTTGGTCAGTATTTGATGAAGTGCCCGACCCGAAGTGTCTTCTTTTTTTTCGTGGAAGCAGCCGTCACTGATGGTAATGACTGCCGCCTTCATTGGCCGCAGCCCTCGATCCAGACTTCGCCGTCTTGGTAGTGCTCTTTTTTCCAGATCGGCACAGTCGTTTTCAATGTGTCGATGGCAAACTCGCAAGCCTCAAAGGCATCTCCCCGGTGAGCGGCGGAAACAACGATAAAGACGCTGCTTTCGCCGATTTCCATCCGCCCGATGCGGTGAACGATGGCCATGCCGTTTAGAGTCCACCGCCGTATTGCTTGAGTGCGAATCTTTTCCAGTTCTCTTGTGGCCATTTCGGGGAAGGCTTCGTAGTAAAGATGAGTGACTCGCTTGCCGCGAGCATGGTTGCGAACTGTGCCGTCAAACGTGACAATGGCGCCCGATTGCGCAGTGGAAACAGATTTGACAATCTCTTCTCGGTTGATCTTACCCTCCACAATTTGAATCATCGCCTTCCTCCACTGACTGGAGGAAAAAAAGCAACTTCATCGCCCGGAGAGACACAGGCATCGAACCCGGAGTAATTCTGGTTGACGGCAACCAGAAGCACGGGTTCGTACTTTTTCAGCTCTGGAAAACGGGCTTTCAGTTGATGGAAGATGCTTCTGACTGAAGTTTCCTGCTCAAGCTTCATTTCCATCTCCGACTCCCCGACTAGATCTTTTAGAGAGGCGAAAAACCGGATTCTCACCATGATCGACCTATTATACAGCGTGTGAGCTTTTAAGCGGTGAGCGATTGAGCCTCCGGAGTTCCAGGTTCTAGGTTCTGGGTTCCAAGTTCCAGGTTACCCTTTTTTAGGCGCGCGTCTCAGGCCTTCGGCGCAACTTCTGGATTCTGAATTCTGAATTCTGGATTCTGTCTCCTGTATTGTCTCATGTCCGTTATCAGTGCTAACATGAGTCCTGCATGAAGAGGTTGTTTCCTTTAGTCTTTGTCCTGGTTACTTCCACGGCGCAAAGTGAAATCCTCAAGGTTAAAATTGACGGAATCATCGACCCGATTACATCAGAATTCATCACCGGTGCGATAGGGCAGGCCGGGCAGGACAAGGCCGAGTTCTTGCTGATTGAGTTGTCCACGCCAGGGGGCCTCGGGGTGTCGATGCAGGAGATCATCCAAAAGATTCTGAACTCGGAAATACCGATTGTTTGCTATGTCGAGCCTAAGGGTGCTCGAGCAGCGTCCGCGGGTTTCTTTGTTCTCCTTTCAGCAGATGTGGCGGCCATGGCTCCCGGTACTAATACCGGTGCAGCCCATCCCGTCTTTCCGTTTGGGATGGAGAACGAGAAGCTGCTTGAAAAAGTGACCAACGACGCCCTGGCCAATCTGCGTGCGATTGTCAAACAACGCAAACGCAATTATGAACTGGCTGAAAAGGGTGTCTTGGAAAGCAAATCCTATACGGCTCGTGAGGCTTTGGAGGGAGGGCTGATTGATCTAATTTCCGAGAATGAAGAGGAACTGTTAAAAGAACTCCACGGAAGAGAGATCACTCGCTTTAGTGGAGAAATACAGAAAATTTCGACTGAGGGTCAGCAGGTCAAACTGTTGGAAATGACTGTCCGACAGAAGATCCTTTCCACCATCGCCGATCCGAATCTGGCGCTGATTCTGGGAGTGGTTGGAGTTTTAGGGCTTTATTTGGAGTTCACGAGCCCGGGCTTACTCGTTCCGGGTGTCCTGGGTGGAATCTGTCTTCTTCTCTCCCTGTTGGGCTTTTCCCTCCTTCCCATCAGTCTGGTCGGAGTGCTGTTGATTGTTTTAGCACTGGGGCTTTTCATAGCCGAGCTGAAAGTTCAGGGCTTTGGTCTGTTTGGGATCGGAGGAATTGTGGCGATGACCTTTGGTCTTCTCCTTCTCATTGATGCACCTAATCCTGAAGTGAGGATTCATAAGGGTTTTGCCTTCGCCGTTGCGATCTCTTTCGGGATCATTATTGTGTTTTTATTGCGATTGGTGATTAAATCGCACATGGCAAAGGTCATCACAGGTACAGGGTCCTTGGAAGGTGTAATTGGAGAGTCTCGCACGCAGATCGACCAGGAGGGTGGCAAAGTTTTTATCAAGGGTGAATGGTGGCAAGCCGTGTGTGAGGAACCCGTTGCTGCCGGCAGCAAGGTTCGAGTCTTGGGAGCGAAGGATTTAGTCCTGACCGTGGAACCTTGTTCACGGTCGAATGCAAAATCAAGCAAATAACCGAGCGGTGCGGTGGAAGAGTAGGGCGAAGTGTCGCTCACCCCTCAACGCTTAGTTGTTTGGAAAGGAAGGTTTCGAATGCAGCCTGGATTTATTGTCATAGCAGTTTTTGTTATCTATCTCCTCTCAGCCATTAAGATTCTCCGGCAATATGAAAAAGGAGTGATTTTCCGTTTGGGTAAACTCTTACCTAAACCGAAGGGACCAGGGCTGATTTTCGTATTCTGGCCCATCGACCAAATGGAGCGAATCAGCCTACGAACCATTACCATGGACGTTCCTGCTCAGGATGTCATCACGCGGGACAATGTTTCAGTTAAAGTCAACGCCATCGTTTACTTCCGTGTGGTGGATGCCAACCGAGCCGTCGTCAGCGTGGAAAACTATCTATACGCCACCTCTCAGCTGGCTCAGACGACTTTGAGATCGGTCTTGGGTCAAGTGGAACTGGATGATCTCCTCAGTAAACGAGAAGAACTGAATGAGCGCTTACAGACAATTTTAGATGAGCATACCGATCCCTGGGGAATCAAGGTTTTGATGGTGGAGGTGAAAACGGTTGACCTCCCGTCCGAAATGCAGCGAGCCATGGCCAGGCAAGCAGAAGCGGAGCGAGAGAAGCGTGCCAAGATCATTCACGCCGAAGGTGAATTTCAGGCCTCTCAGAGATTGCTGGATGCGGCTGAGACTCTGGCCCGCGAACCTTTGACGATTCAACTTCGATACTTGTCTACTTTGACTGAGATCGGCATGGAGCAGAATTCCACCATCATTTTTCCCCTACCGATCGATATTTTAAGTCGTTTCTTGGGAGCGAAAAAAGAGGAAGAGTGAACGCAAAGCTGAGTCCCAAGGAATCGTTTGTCCTCTACGGGGTGGTATTGGGGTTTGTTTTCCTCTTTTACCTCCTGGGACTTTTTATCGGGAAAAGTCATTTTGTGGAAGCAAAGCCGAATGGGGAAAATCTCTCTGTCTCGCGTGAGCCTGTTCGAGATCTCCAACCTCAGCTGGGTTTCTACCAGCGCTTGATGGTTCCAGAATCCGAGAAGGAAACTCCAGTAGAAGAGAGCTCAGGCTCCCTCGCACAGATGGAGAACAAAGGCTCTGGGTTGGACGAAGAGTCGATGAAGGCTTTCTTGGGCATCTATACAGTCCAAGTAGGGGCTTTTACTGCTGAGGCGGATGCCAGACAGATTTTCATCCGATTGGAGGCCAAAGGCTATTCCGGTAGCGTGCGGCCGCCTTGGGGCGAAGATCGTTACTATCGTGTTGGAGTGGGTGAGTTTAAGACTGAAGAAGAGGCCGGGAGAATGGAGGCGCTGCTTCGGAAAGACGGTTTTTTGACCTACATTAGAAAAATCGAGGTTGCAAGCCCGGCTAATTGATGGACCGACGCCTTTTCTACGGTGGAGTGCTGTCCTTGATTTCAGGGACGGCGCTTTGGCTGTCCTTCCCCAATTTTTCTTTTTTTCCTCTGGCCTGGGTTGGCCTCATTCCTTACCTGCATTTCCTCTTGAAAAAACCCTCCTGGGGATCCGTGTTCCTAGGTCATGGGGTGCTGACACTGGTCTATTTCGGAGGTGTGCTCTACTGGATTCCCAGAGTCTTGACCGTTTACGGAAATCTGAGCTGGCTTTTGGCGTTGATAGCTTATGCGCTCCTGCTGCTGCTGATGAGCTTGTTTCTTTTGCCCTTTTCTCTGTTGACTCGCTGGGTCGCCCAAAGATCGGTCCCTTTGGCTTTGCTGTGTGCCCCCGGTTTCTGGCTGCTCACGGAGTTATGCCGAAACTATTATGCCGTCAATGGATTTCCCTGGGCCCTATTGGGCTATTCCCAATACCCCTATTCTTGGATCATCCAGATCGTTGACCTGAGCGGAGTCTATCTGCTTTCTTTACTGGTTATGGCGGGTAATTGTGCACTTTTGGGGATGTTCCGCCTGAGATCTTCAAAGCCTCTGTTTCTGTTCGGCATCCTTTTTTTTAGCGCCAACCTGTATGGGGCATACCGTCTGTTTGTCTGGCAGCCCACTCAGGGATCCGTACTCAAGACGGCTTTAGTGCAACCCAATATTGGTTTGTCGGAAAGCAGGGAACATTATGCAAGAAAGTATTTCGAAACCTTGCCGGACTACTACCGGCAGGCAGCGGCTGCCGGTGCCAAGTGGGTCATTTTTCCAGAGGCTCCGAACCCTTTCTTTTACAAGGAGCACTTTTATTTTAAGACCTTCTGGGAGCGACAGATCAGCATGCATGGGGCCTATCTGCTCTTTAACACGACCATTGTAGAGAGGGATTCTCCATCTCGTTACTTCAACAGTGCCGTGCTTCTCGATGCACAGGGCAGAGAGGCTTATCGCTACGACAAAACCCATCTGGTCCCTTTTGGCGAGTACCTTCCCCTGGAAAGTTGGCTTGGATTCTTCTTCCAACCTCTCGTACAAGAGGTGGCTGGATTTTCGTCTGGCGAGGCCCTTCGAGTTGGCGATATCTCGGGAACTCATTTTGCCACTCTGATTTGTTATGAGGGAATCTTTCCCGAGCTCAGCCGGAAGTTTGTCCAGCAGGGTGCGGAAATTTTCGTCAACATCACAAACGACTCCTGGTATGGCCGCACTGCTGCTCCTCGGCAACACTTTCAGATGGCCGTCTTTCGTGCAATTGAAAATCGGAAGCCTTTTCTGCGCTGTGCCAACAGCGGCTATTCGGCCGTGATTGATCACCTCGGTCGAACAACCCGGGAGCTGGGACTGTTCGAAGAAGGGATACTGATGGCTGAAGTAGCAGAAAACACATATTGTTCAATTTACTCTTATACTGGAGAATGGCTTAATATATGTATTGTCGGAGTCACCGTTTTGTTGGCTTTAGGAGCGCCTTTTCGAAAATCTGCTAGGCGAACAAAAAAGAAAAGGAAAAAACAGAAAAGAGAGAAGAGAAACGAATAGAAAGGAACGTTAGAGCCGTGGAAGACTTTCAAGAACAGTACAATGATTTTAAAAAGCGAATCTCTCATCTTTGGGAGTATCTTTGACGTGGAAGGGAAGCGCACACAGCTTCAAAAAATCGAGGAGCGTATTTCAGATCCCACCTTCTGGGAGACGGCCGAAGATTCGCAGAAAAAGCTTTTGCAGAAGCGGAGTCAGCTCGCAGATGTTGTGACATTGGTTGAGGAGTATCAAGATTCCCTGGGTGACCTCCAGGCGCTCATCGAGCTGTACAATGAAGGGGAGGATGTTGTTGCGGATGTCCGGAAGGAAATCTTCGAGCTGGAAAAGCGTCTCTCGGCGACGGAAGTCAAGACCCTTCTTTCGGGCCCCCACGATCCAAATAATGCAATCGTGACTATTCATCCCGGTGCGGGTGGAACCGAGAGTCAGGATTGGGCTGAGATGCTGCTTCGTATGTACCTTCGATGGGCGGAAAGGCATGGCCGTAAGACGGAGGTCACCGACTACCAGGTGGGTGAAGAGGCAGGTATTAGATCGGTAACTTTTCTGGTCCAAGGGGAGTTTGCTTACGGGTATCTCTCGCCTGAGATTGGAGTCCATCGTCTCGTTCGTATTTCTCCGTTTGACGCCGGTGCAAGACGACACACTTCTTTCGCTTCGGTCTTTATCACTCCGGAGATCGAGGAGGACGTTGATATTGTGATCGACGAAAAAGATCTCAGGATTGATACCTATCGCTCTTCAGGAGCCGGGGGACAGCACGTCAACGTAACCGATTCTGCGGTTCGGCTCACCCATATCCCGACAGGAGTTGTGGTGCAGTGTCAGAACGAGCGCTCCCAGCATCGCAATAAGGCCACGGCCATGAAAATCTTAAAGTCGAGGCTCTATGAGTTGGAAATGGAGAAGAAGAGGAAAGAATTGGACAAATTGGAGGAGAGTAAGGCCGAAATTGCCTGGGGAAGTCAGATCCGCTCATATGTTCTCCATCCCTATCGGCTGGTGAAGGATCATCGCACCAAACTGGAAGCAGGAGATGTCGATTCTGTTTTGGACGGGAAGCTGGATCCCTTTATCAGCGCCTATCTGAAACAGAAGAGCCAGGAGAAGAGTAAGGAGGAAACAAAGAAGTAGTGCAAGAACCTAAGGAAGGAAAGGCCACAGCGGAAGTATCCAAGGAGAATGCCCCTCAGCTGAAAGAGCAAGCACAGTTGTTTCGCCAGCTTGCCCGAAGGGCGCAAGATGAATTCTTTGAGCAGCCTTTACCCGGCTGGAGGAGGTTCCTTTACCTGTTTTTGATTCTCCTCGTTCTGTTTTCTGTGGTGTTCTTGTTGATCGCCCGGAACACTCGCCGCCAGCTCATTGTGTCAGTGGGAGAGAAATGGGCTCACCTTTACAGAGACGAGCAAAATGAGATTTTCCAACTGCCTCCACCTCCGCCCCAAGCGGTCAAGCCAAAGTTCGTAGCTCCGCAGCTGTCTTTGCCGGCCGGTGGAGCCGGCGGAGAACCCTCGGGTGTGCTTTTCTGGGATCAGAGGCCGTTTTCCGCCGGGGGGATAGAAGAGTCCGCCATCACTCCAGTGGCCCCTGCCAAGAATGCCGCAAATGAAGAAGCCTACAACTTTTTGCGGGAACAATCGGAAACCATCCGCCAGCTCGCCAACAACGATATTTCAGAGTTCGAATTCAAGGCCTGGAAGCCCGTGAAGGACAAACCACCAGAGTTTTGGATCGATCTTGTGATGACGCAGCGATCCGATGGGCAAGAGGTGCACATGATTTGGTCTGTCAACGTGGAGACGGGACGAATCAATGCTCTCAGTCAGGCTGCCCGAGATTGGGAAGCCTCGCAAGGGGACAAGGAGACTGGGGACAGAATCCAGAATTGAGAATTCAGAATCTAGAATTCAGAATCCAGAAGTCAGAATCCAGAATCCAGAAGTCAGAATTCAGAATTCAGAAGTCAGAATTCAGAAGCCTCCAGATAAACAGCTGTCGTTGTCTCTTTGTCCCCCTGTCCCCTTGAACGACAACGAGACCACCGGGTCAGGGGGTCAGTTACTCAGCACTCCTTCTGAATTCTGGATTCTGAATTCTGACTTCTGGATTCTGTCCCTTGTCTCCTTGTCCCCCCGGCTGTACTTTCCCAATGGAAATTCCTTGCTGTTTGTCGTAGACTGGGGTGAGAAGTAGGGGGGCACACTCAGATGGCCGTTCTGTGGCTGAAATTATAGTCTTTTCAATAGAGGAGGTATTATGAGATCCCATTTAAGTCTTTTAGTTTTGGTGAGTCTTGTCGTCTTGACTGCCTGCGCCCCGGCGGGGCCGACCGAGGCGGAGAGTGAGGCCGCTATGCAGGCGGACATAGACGCACTCGATCAATTGCGCTCCGATTATGAGGCTGCTTACAATGCTCAGGATGCGGCCGCTGTGGCAGGCTTTTACACCGATGACGCGGTGCGTTCACTGCCAAACCAAGAGCCCACTTCGGGCAGGGATGCCATCCAGTCGAACCTTCAGGCCACCTTGGACCAGGCCGAAGCCGAGATCTCGATTCCCTCAGAAGAGATACAGGTAGCCGGGGACTGGGCGTTCGGTGCAGGAACCTACAGCTTAAAACTAACCCCCAAGGAAGAGGGCGGTGAAGCGACTGCGAGAAATGGCAGCTATATTGTCATCCTGAAACGGCAGGCCGACGGCTGCTGGAAAATTGCTCGTGTTGTCGACAGCAGCAACGACCCGCTCCCGGGCGCCGAAGAGTGAACGGAGACAGGGGACAGGAGTCAGAATCCAGAATTCAGAATTCAGAATTCAGAATTCAGAAGGGGTGCTCTATTGAGCTGTGAGCTATTGAGCCGGCAAGTGACTGCTGGAACCTGAGGCTGCGCGAAGCTCAAAAGCTAAAATAGCCCATTCCGATTCTGGATTCTGGATTCTGACTTCTGGATTCTGTCTCCTGTCCCCTTGTCTCCTCTGCCATCAATATTGCTTCTGGAAGTGATCCTTTGGCAGGGGATCGCGCTTGAGCCATCCTCGTTCCTCCTTGTTCGATCGAAAAACCCTGCGAAGAAGAGAGACCGGCAGCAGGATGCCGTAAAATGAAATGAGCAACAACACGAAGGTGTTGAACCGGCCCATGAGTTTGGCCAGCTGGAGCAATAACGCACGTATTGTTCTTATTCCTTCAATCATTTAATCATTCAATCCTGAAGGTTGATCCCTCTTACTCAAAAAGAAATTCCCTATGCTCAGAAAATCGATGCCCGTTCGCATAAAACACTGGTAAGCCTGCTGTGGAGACTCCACGATTGGCTCGCCTCGCACGTTAAAGCTGGTGTTTAGAAGAACTGAAGAGCCTGTTTGCCCCTGGAATTCTTCCAGCAGCCGGTGGAAGCGGGGATTATCCGCTTTGCCAACGGTTTGAATCCGGGCAGAGCCGTCCACATGCGTTACGGCCGGAATTTCACATCGTTTGCTGTCTCGGACGGGAGCCACCAGCAGCATGTAGGGGCTTGAACAATCCAACTCAAAGTATTTAGAGACGTGATTCTGCATGACAGCCGGTGCAAAAGGGCGAAACGACTCCCGAAATTTCACCCGAAGATTAATCAGTTTGTGCATATCCGGCTTCCGAGGATCCGCCAGAATGCTGCGATTTCCAAGTGCTCGAGGTCCAAATTCCATGCGGCCTTGAAACCAAGCGATGACGGCTCCTTGGGCCAAGACCTGGGCCGTTTTCGTGATCAAAGAGGAATCTTGCAGTTCCTCATATTTTGCTCCCTGAGAGTCGAGACAGGCGCGGATCTCGTCCTTGTCGTACTCAGTTCCAAGGAGCGATCCCTGCTGCTGGTCGCAGACCTGAAGCCCGGTGCTTTTCGAGCGTGGATGGCCAAGAAACCGATGCCACACTGCCAGAGCCGCTCCCAGTGCTCCCCCTGCGTCACCAGCCGCCGGTTGTATCCAAAGATCTTCGAACCCCACTTCCCTCATCACACGACCATTGGCCACACAGTTCAGAGCTACGCCTCCCGCCATGCAAAGGTACTTCTCCCCGGTCTTCCGACGCAAATGCTTACACATCCTCAGGATGACCTCCTCAGTTACCTTTTGGATCGAGGCCGCGATATCTTTGTGTTCTTGGGACAGCGGATCGTTCGGTTTTCGGGGCGCAGCTCCAAAGAGCTGCTCGAAACGTGAAGATGCCATTTTCAAGCCAGTTTCGAAGTCAAAGAATTCGGTATTTAACCGAAAGGATCCGTCCTCATGGATGTCGATAAGGCGCTCTTGTATTAAGTTCTGGTATGTGGGATTTCCGTAGGGTGCGAGACCCATCACTTTATATTCACCGGAATTGACTTCAAATCCGAGATAATAGGTAAAAGTCGTGTAGAGCAACCCGAGCGAGTGGGGAAAGCGAATCTCTGACTCCAGTTGGATCTCACTGCCTTTACCCCGGCCGAGAGCGGTCGTCGTCCACTCACCTACGGCGTCAACAGTGAGCAGCGCCGCTGACTCGAACGGTGACGGGTAAAAGGCGGAAGCAGCGTGGGACTCATGATGATCCGCGAACAGAATCTCTCCCTCGTATTCGAGTTTCCTTCGAATCAGTTCTTTCATCCAGATTTTTTCCTTGATCCAAACCGGGATAGCTTTCAGATAGGAGGCAAATCCTCGAGGGCAATGACGCAAATAGGTTTCAAGAAGGCGTTCCAATTTGGAGAAAGGCTTTTCGTAAAAGACCACGTAGTCGAGATCGCTCACGGAGCACTGGCCGATCTTGAGAACAGCTGCAATGGCTTTTGAGGGAAAGGAACTATCGTGTTTTCGACGACTGAAGCGCTCTTCCTGCAAGGCGGCGACAATGCG
>JALLOL010000220.1 GCA_027717875.1 Acidobacteria bacterium AH-259-L09
TGCAGATTGCAGGCTTGAGTGCCTCTTCAGATGAAGCCCTCAAACTGTTCCAGACGGCGGCATCTCGTGTCTTGAAGGAGCAAAATGAAGATTACGCTGGTTTCTTTCGACAAGTTTGTGCGGTCATTGGAGTTCGACAGAGGGCAGAAGAGATTCAAAAGGTGATTCAGGTTGCCGGCCGATCCGCGTCCAGCGAGTCGGAATGGTGGCGCGCAGCCAGTCTCGAGGGGCTGGCCCTAGGCCTGGAGAGGACGCGCGCAAAGGGCTCTAAAAAACCTGAGATCGGTAGGCCTTTTTTGTTGGATCTGCTTGATGGTCCCAGCTCTTCGCTCAGGAGGGCCTCCTTAAGGATCTTAGAGGTCATAGGGCTTTCCCGAGATCCCTCGATGGCTTCGAAGGTCAATCAGGCTGCAGAAACAGCCGCGGATTCAAATGCTGATCCCGAACGTAGGACTGATGCTGTGCGACTGCTGGCTTTGGTTGACCCCACCTCGCATGAAAGCTTGCTCAAGAACCTCGTCGATCCTCTCCAGCCGCAGACGGTGCAGGCCGCGGCCGTACAGGCTTTGGGTCGGATCAAGGGTGCGCAGATCGGGAGCTTTCTCTTGCAGCGATGGCGAGCAATGACGCCTGCGGTACGAGCTGAAGCGGCCGAGACTCTATTTTTGGAGCCCGGCCGGGTTCGCCTGCTGGTAGATGCCATCGAGCGTGACGAAATTCAGCCCTGGACATTAGAGTTTCGCCACAAGCGAAGGTTGATCATGCATTCTGATGCGGCCCTTCGTGAACACGCGCGTGGACTCCTGGAAAAGACAACGGAAGAGCAACAAGAAACGCTCAAGCATTATGAAACGGTGTTTGACTTCGAGGGAGACGTAGCTGGGGGCGAGCAGGTCTTTGAAAGAGAATGCGCACGGTGTCACACGCTAGACGGAGTGGGTGGCCTATTCGGCCCTGATCTGGCCACAATCCGAAATCGCCCTGCGGAGATCCTCTTAACAGATATACTCATGCCCAGCAAATCAATCACGCAAGGTTACGATCTGTACGTCGTCAGGCTGCACAGTGGCGAAAACCTGGAGGGAGTCATCGCAAGTCAGACCCCTATCGCCATCAAGCTTCTTTATGAAGATGGTAAGGAGGAAATCATCCCTCGGAGCGAGATCAAAGAAATGTATGCCGCTCAGCTGTCGGCGATGCCTGAAGACCTTGACAAAAAGATTGATGCTGAGGACATGGTCGACCTGTTGGCATTTTTGAAAAGGGGACATTGAAGGTTGAAGGTTTCAAGTTCCAGGTCCCACGTTTCAGGTTCCAATTTTCCCTTCTGGATTCTGAATTCTGGATTCTGGATTCTTACCATGAGGTGCTGAATAGTGGCGAAAAACATCTTCCCAATGGTGAACCTTTTGGTTCTCTTTGCACTGCTTTTGGTCCCGTTTGTGTTGTCTTCGCTCCTTGCGAGCCCGCCAAATCTCAAAGTGAACTTAGACGAGTTTCGGTAAGGCGCATCGGGTGGCGTCCCGTACGCTTACTATCAGTTGGCTTGGTCTTGGCCTCGCAGGGCGGCGAACAGTCGCTTGAAGCATTCGGCACTTTCCTGAGCCACCTCATTGATGCCTGAGCCGCCGGATTTGTCCTGTCCATAGTAGGCTCGGATAAAAGCTGCCGGGTCCGTCCATGTCGTCTGCAAGACTCCCAAGATGCGCGAGGCAAGGGTTGGGTTATGGCCCTTCAGAATCCCGTTAATGAGTCCCAGCTGAGCTAAGGCAACCTCCGTTTTGCGCCAGGGAGAAGTGACGACGCTAAACCCTTTGAGTGCGAAGTAGCCGGGCGTGGGTGGAGCGGATTCATAATGCCAATCGCAGATCACGATGTCTTTGGGAACCAGGTCTACAGCACCGTATGTGTGGTTGATGCTGGCTTCCAATTTGCCGATTCCCGAGATCTCTCCGTCAATGAAGCGATCCCCCCACATCCACATGGCGAGATTCCTTTTGCTCAAGTGATCATGAAGGGCTCGAACCTCATCAGCAAACAGCTGAGCTTTGTTCATCCCTTTGCAGCGGGGACAGTCGTCTTCACCCAATAAGAAGACCTCATCCATGCCAACGTGAAAGGCCTTTGCTTCAAAGACCTCTGCCAGTTCATCAATCAAAGCAAAGATGACCTGATGCACTTTGGGGTGCCGGGGACAATAACTGCGGCAGTAAATCTCCTCGTTGTTCGGGTATTTTTCCGGAGTCTCATCAAAGTCGGGATAGGTGGCTAACAGAGAGAAGGTCTTATCTTTCCAAGATTGATGGCCCAGGCAATTAAGTTGCGGGATGAGCTGAACATTGGTCTCTCGACAAGCGGCGACCAGTGCTTTGACATCCTCCTTGCTTAGTGCGTCCACTTCGGCAAGTTCTGGATGGGAACGAAACTGGTAACGGTAGTTGATTTCCAGCACCAGCACATTTACCCCTTCCTGGGGGAGCACCTGGCGAATGAAGCGTGTTCCCAGAGATACACCCTCACGAGCGGGCGCCGCCAGGTGAAGTCCCCGGACCTGAAGGGGGCTTGATTCCGGACCAGCATTCAAGTTAGAGGTCCCCATTAGACACATTCCCACATAGAGAGCAAGAGAAAAATTTTTCATTTTTTATCACAACTTGGGGTCTGACCCTAAAAATGCAAATTTCATTTCAGGGTCAGACCGCTCTGCTAAACAAAGCGCACGCAATAAATGGGAGGGAGATGGGTGGAAATGTGTTTCCAGGAATCACCTCCGTTTTCGGAAATCCACAGCGAGCCGGTGGTCGAGCCCATTGCCAGTTGATCTCCGGAGGAATCCACCTCCAGTCCATGGCGATAAACGAGGTCATAGGCATGCTCCTGAGGAAGGCCTTGACGCAGGACTTCGAAGCTTTGTCCACCGTCTCGGGTTCGAGCCACTACCACCTGCGCGTTCACGGGAATTCGGCATTCATCCTTGACTCCCGGGACAAACCAGGCAGTGTCTGGATCCTTCGGATGAACTGCCACCGCAAAGCCAAAGACTGCTGGCTTAACGGTTGCAATCTCCTGCCAGGATTTAGCTCCATCGGTTGTTCGAAAGACTCCATTGTGATGCTGTGCCCACAGCACATCCGGAGAGGAGGGACACTGAACCACGCGGTGCGGATCTTGAATCCAGCAGTCCCCTTGCTGCTCCGGGGGCATATACTCAGCGTGCATTCCCTCGGCTCGACATTGCCATGAATCACCCCCATCAAAGGTGACCCACACTCCACCGCAAGAAACCCCCACAGTGACATGACGGCTGTCTCGGGGGTCAACGCAAGTGGAATGAATGCCGGGATGATCGTAGCCTCCCCCAAACCACTTCTCTCTTTCCGGCCGATCCCAAAGTGAGTGAATCAGCTCCCAGGAGGAGCCCTTGTCCCGTGAACGGAACAGCCCACCTGGAATGGTTCCTGCCCACAGGGTCCCGGCCTCATCACCTCCGGCCGCTTCCAGACACCAGATCTGAATGACGCTATCCTCTGAAGCGGTGGCACCTTCCTGCTGATTCTCGCTTTGGGGCTGCTTCGAGTAGCTGGGCGCAGTAACCTCTTCCCAGGTCTCTCCCTCATCAAAAGACCGGTGCAGTTTGACGCCGAAATGATCCAAGGCAAGTGCCGCGTAAACTGTGCCGTCCCGAGGGTCTGGAAACACCATCGAAACCCGATCTCCAAGAAAGGCTGCTCGAGAAAGGCCCCATCGCTTGGAATCGCCGGATCTCTCTACCGTGAAGAGCCCCTTGCGCGTGGCAACAAAAAGTCGGTCGTTCATTGCTTTCCTTTCTATGAATCATCCTCCCGAAAGTGCCTGCATCACGAAGATCTCAGCGGATTCTTCAACCGCGTCGCTGAGATCCACGCGATCCTGGATAAGTTCACCGTCCACGAACACCGCCACGTGTTGCCGCAAGCGACCCTGATCGTCAAGGATGTAACTTTGCAGCTTTGGATTCAGCTTGAAGACCACTTCCAGAACAGCTCGTACGGTCTTTCCGGACACTTGGCTGGGAGGAGCGGAGACATGACGCCTCAAATTCGGGGTGAAGATCACTCGTGGCATAGAAATCTATGATAGCGACATCCCTCCCTGAAAATCATCACATTTCGCTCGTTTATTCTAGAGAAATGAAACGAACTCGACCAGCATGACACTAAATTCTTCGTGGGGCGGCATTATAAACTTGATGCCTTTTGAGGTCATTTGCTCGTAAAACGGCAGTCGG
>JALLOL010000221.1 GCA_027717875.1 Acidobacteria bacterium AH-259-L09
GGCCTTATACAGGCAGGCTTGTGTGACCTTAGCCACGGAATACACGGAATTTCGCGGATCTGCACGGAAATTGCGTGAAAATACTCAATTAAACAGAGCGAAAACCTGGGACCGGGGGAAGTTTAGCCGTCGCAGGTTGTTTTTGGGTCACGGAAAACACGGAATTTTACGGATCTACACGGAAAATTGGGGTCACGGGTAACACGCAAGACACGGAAATGAACGGAACGACTGAGGGGTGAGAAACCTGGTGCGCGAAGAACTGCTGACCCACCCTCTCGTCATCCACCACTCCCACCAGGTCGAACTCGCCACTCGCTACAGCAAAGGCCTCGGTGGCCCTGATCCGCAAGCCAATGCACGAGGGCGGGCGCTAGTTGCGCATCTATCAAGAACTTCACGCGCCTGAGACGACGGGATGGCTCACCTGGGCGGCGGCGTATTCAAGACAAGCGCGAATGTCTTCGGCCTCCAAGTACGGATAATCCTCAAGGATTTCCTGTTCGGTCACGCCAGCCGCCAGCATCTCCAGCACGTCCTTTACGCGAATGCGCATACCGCGAATGCAGGGGTGTCCGCCACACTGCTTGGGATTAAACGTAATCCGCTTCAAGATATCGGATTGGCTCATGGATTCATATTCTGGCACAATCACCAGCGCTTCTAATGACTCTAACTCTTTTCGAGCAGAGCGGGCAAAGGTGACCTCATATTCACGCACTCAATTTGCCCTGATCCTTCAGTCGCTTCCCTGTTGCCTCACGTAAAAAAGTGCCCGAAAGGCGATTCGTTGCCTCATATAAAAAGTGCCCCAAAGATTTAACCACATCATCTCGTCTCTGTGTTGCGTGCGGGTTTTGCCTGCGCAACTTTTGCGCCGGCAGGGGCCGCCTTCGAGGACCTCGGCGAGGCCGCGGCAGCCAGCCACTTCTGTTTGTATTTTCCCGTCTGGTAGCGATTAAAGCTCTGGTATTCGAGCGACAGCTCAAACCCGGAGATTTCCTCCAGCAGCGGTTTAAAGAAAGCCAAACTCCCGATCGGTTCGCTCGGCTGAGCGTTGAGCCAGGAGACGTACTTGCGGCCGCACCCCAGCAGAATGGCCTGCTCGACGAGCGTCAAGCTGACGCTGGCCCCAAACCAGGCCCGGGCCAGCCGGCGATCGGCGGCTGAATAAGCCGAACGGACGCAAGGCTGGGATAAAAACATTTTGCCCACCGCTTCCACATAAGTGTCTTCATCCAGGCAGCGATCTTCTGCGGCGCTCATGTGCTCGCTCACATAGGGCCAATACTCGGGACGGATTTCCACCACACCGCTCGTATATTGATTGCGGGCCGAGAGGATCCGGCAGACTCGCTTTTCCACCAGTTCTTCCAGGTAGCTCTGGATGGAACGGCGCGATTTTCCCAAAGCCTGGGCCAGCTCGCGCTGATGAAAGCTCAGGCGCCGGCTCCCCCGCTCGGCTTGGAGCGAGACATAGACAAACAGCTTGAAGGCCCCGTCCGAGAGCCGCTCGAGAGCCTGCTGCCACTCCCTGCCGGCCGCAAACCAGCCGCTCGCGCGTTTGAGTCGAATCTTTCCGCTCAATTTCCTACACCCCCTGAGTGGCTTCTTCCACACGCCCCCTCCCGTGCCTCTGAAGCCTTGAAAACGAAAATGCGCCACCACCCCCTTGTCCCGGCACCTCGGCAAAAACTTTCTTTTTAAAAGCTCCTCCTCGCACCCTCGCCGGCTCGGCCCCACAGCTGCAGCCCCCTGGGGTAGAGCCCCAGCTGGACCGCAGCAGAGCGGATCCGGTTCCTTGAACACCAGTTTACCTGCATGGATGTGTAACCTTCCACGATATTCTCGGCGATTTTCCAGAATTGGGTTCGGTCAAACCGATTCGATTCCCCGAACTCGCTCCCCTCCAAGGAGTGCGGGGATAGGATACCTGCCCGGCCTACACAGCGAAGTATCCTATCCCTGTGTACCGCCGGTTCCGGCTCGTGGACAGGGCAGGACGCTCCCGTATGTTCATCGCCATGAAGGCCTGCAGACCACGGAGCGCAGGCAGGGTCAAGGGCTGCGAAGCAGCCGAGTGAAGTGAGGGAACCCTTGACGCTGGCGAGCACCGTGGTTCGATGTTGGGGGCGATGGCATGCCGAAGGGTTAGAGCAGCTTGAGAAAGTTGCTGGACACCAATGTGGAACGATGAGGAAATCCATTGTGACGCGTTACAATTGCCCAAAAGTGCTTTTTCTCACTCTCGAGGCCCTCGCTCAAGAAAAAACCTTCTCCAGATTGGCCCACAGGCAACGATCTCATGCCGGCCCGATGCTCAGGTACCCCCCAATCTCCGGCTACCGAGCCCTTCTCAGCCCGGCCAGCCTGCCGGCGGGCCTGGGCCGGACTGTGAAAGTTGAGCTGCCGATGGTAGAGGTCAACACAGTCACCTCCGGCCCATCGAACTCTTCCATGTTTCGGTCTGTCTTCCCGCCCATCCTCTGCTCTTTGAGCCTTCGGTTGAATCGTTCGATCACCCCATTTTCCTGGGTGCCTCTTCGAGGACCCAGCGGGGGGCATCCAGGGCAGACCTCTGGGCTCATCGTAGAGGTCAACACAGTCACCTCCGGCCCATCGGAACTCTTCCGTGTTTCGGTCTGTCTTCCCGCCCATCCTCTGCTCTTTGAGCCTTCGGTTGAATCGTTCGATCACCACATTTTCCTGGGTGCCTCTTCGAGGAAGGCCAAGCGGGGGCATCCAGGTCAGACCTCTGAGCTCATCCTCGCCCGCTATGGCTTGGCGCTTTTCTATCCGTGCCGGTAGCGTCCACCGCCCGGGCCGACCGCTTTCTGGCAGTCAACCAGAGGAGCTTCTGCTGAAGATCCCGGATCTGGCGGTGCACTTCGGCCGGGTTCAGTCTTTGATATTGGGCTCGTAACTTCCTTTTATCGCGCGCCGAAACTTCCTTCGAAGCCAACACCCGCTGGTACGGAGTTTGGGCCGGATGATAGCGTTTGTGAACTCGGCTTCCTCGTCGCACCTTCTCCTTCAGTTTCTGGGAGGGTAAAAAGAAGTTCACGCACAGACGTACCCGCTCATATAACTCGTTGAGCAACTGGACCTCCTCTTGCCGGTCATAGCGGGCGTATCCGACGTAGCGTCGCACCACCGAATAATTCTTTTGTTCCACAAAACAGTTGTCGTTTTTGCGGAAAGGTCGCGAGCGCGTAAACGTGATCTGCTCTTGCTGGCAGTATCGCCACAGATGATTGTTGATGAACTCACTGCCGTTGTCCGAATCCAATCCCAGCAGCGGAAACGGCAGTTGCTGCCGCACTCGCTCCAGCGCCTCAAACACCCACACCTGAGCTTTGTTGGGTACGGCCGCCACTTCGGTCCAACCCGTCGAAACGTCCGTCAGATCCAGGGTTTGGGCATAGTCTCCCTGCGCCTGGCCCCCTTCATGGGCCACCAAATCCACCTCCACGAAACCGGGGCGAGCCTCATCCCAATCGGCAAACGTTCTCACCGCCACCTGCTGTCGGAGCAAGGTGCCCGGCTTGGTGCCCGAGCGCGCCTTCAATCGCAGTTTTTTCTTCTCCGGGGCCAGCATCCGGTCAATCGTCGCCGCGCTCACGGAAAGTAATTTCTGGTCCACCTCCGGGCTGATCTTCAACTCTCCGTGTCGTTCCAGCGCTTCCAGTGTCGCCGGCAAAGCCGCCACCAGGCGCTTCCCGCACAGATAGTCCAGCATCTCCCAAATCCTCTTGAGCTCCCTTTTAACGTCTTCGCCATAAGTCCGCCGTCGCCGTCGCCGCACCCGGATTGTGACGTCTCCTTCCACCAGCACACCGGGCCTCAAGACCACGCGGCGTCCCTGATTGCGCAGGAGCCGGGCGGCATAGCGGCGCACGTAACCGCTCGCCTTCACAAATCGCTTCAGAATCGCTCCCTTCTCTTTCTTGCCTCCTTTCCGGTATTCGCCCGCAAATGCTTTCACCAAAACCCGTCGTTCCCTCATATCCAACCTCTTTTCCCCGCTCCTTTTCATGGAGCGTTTTCTTATCCCATTTCGGGCACTTTTTTATATGAGGCAACGAATCTATTTCGGGCACTTTTTTAATGAGGCAATTCGGCTTCTTGACAGACTCCAGAGACTCCCGCGGCTCGCCTGCACGTTCGCGAGCGATTAGCGTGTCATAGAAGTCTTCCCACAAGTCCCCATGCCTTTCTAGATCAATGACAACCGCCGTTTTCTCGCCTTTCTCGT
>JALLOL010000222.1 GCA_027717875.1 Acidobacteria bacterium AH-259-L09
CCGACGGCCGGCTTCTGGTCTTCCCGTTTCCCGAAGCCCCGCGGGGAAAAGATGCGACGGGCCTGAAGGTCATCTCAACCGCGGGTGGAGAGCCTCGCGAACTGCTCAGCCTGCAAAAACCTCACCACATCTATGGGCGTGTGCTCACGTGGACGCTTGACGGACGCTACGTCATCTTCGGCAAAGGCAAGGAGGGCCAAGAAAAGGTAGAGCTTTGGAGAATCCCTGTCGAGGGCGGCGAACCCGAGAAGATCGGACTTGAAATCGACCAGTCAACTTATGATCTTCGCTTTCACCCCGATGGGCGACAGGTCGCCTTTAGCGCCAGACAGGAAGTCGTCGAGATCTGGGCGCTGGAGAATTTCCTGCCCGAACTCAGCTGCAATGAGTGAGGCGCAGGTTGCAAATAGCGGCCCTAAGGGAGTGTGGGGAATTCGGAATTGGAGTGTAGGTCGGAGGTACAACCATGAAAAACGAAAAAGAGAGAAAAGGCCGCTGGAGGGCTAGCACAGTGCGAGTCACGGTGTGGCTGCTGGCTTTGGGGTCCATGAGTGCCTGGGTTTGGCAAGGGAGCGAGAATCAAACGAGCAGGGCCCTCTACCAGCAAGCGGTTCACGAGGAGGAGGCCGTGGGAAACGCTCCGGCAGCGATTGAGCTGTATCGCCGCGTCATCGCGGCACCGGCGGGCGATCGCGTTCTCGCGGCCAAGGCCGAACTGCGTCTGGCAGCCCTGCTGGCTAAAGTGGGCCGCAGTGAAGAGGCACAAACTCACTACGAAAATATCGTTGCAAGTTACGGCGGCGACCCTGCTCTTAGCGAGATTGTGACGGCGGCGCAGGAGAAATTGGGTCAGCCGAGACCTTCCGGAGACAAATCGAGAATGGTGGTCCGGCGGGTCTGGGCAGCGCCCAATCTCCGCCTCACAGGTGCGGTTTGGCACGACCGCTACGTCACTTTCGCGGACCCGGAGACGGGTGACTTGGCTATCCGCGACCTGGCCACCGGGAAAAATCGCCGCCTCACCCACAACCAGGTTCCCTGGGAGGAGGCGCGACATGCCCATATTTCGCCTGACGGCAAGTGGGTTGCCTACAGCTGTCGCAAAAAGGATGGGTCCTTAGAGCTGCGCATCATTGGGCTGGATGGCTCGCAGCCGCACGTGCTCTACAGGCATGAGGAAGTGACAGGCATCGATCCCGACGACTGGTCCCGGGACGGCAAACACATCTTGGCCATCTTCCGCAGAAAGGATGGGACCCGCCAGATTGGGACGGTCTCTGTGGCGGACGGTTCCGTGCGCGTTCTGAAGTCGCTGAACTGGGGCTCCCCGGAAACTGCGCGTTTTTCGCCGGATGGTCGCTATATTGCCTATGACTTCGCGCCCAATCAAGACTCTAAGCAGGAAGACATTGCCCTGCTGGCCACTGACGGCAGTCGGGAGATCCCCCTGGTAGAACACCCGGCCGACGACGATCTGATGGAGTGGGCACCGAATGGCAAGAGTGTCCTATTTCGGAGTGACCGGACAGGGACTGAGGATCTCTGGGTGATTCGCGTTGCCGACGGGAAACCTCAGGGTTCCCCCCAATTAGTCAAGAAGAATATAGGCAGTATCGATGCGAACGGAATGAGCCCAAAAGGTTCCTTATACTATAGGCTCAAGGCCAGCATGAAGGATGCTTATATCGCTACGCTTGATCCGACCAACGGCCAAGTTTTGGCTCCCCCAAAACCGGTTTCCCAGCGCTTTGTGGGTAATACCGCCAGGCCTGACTGGTCACCCGATGGAAAGTACCTGGCGTACACAATCTCTTTGGAGACTGGTTCGCGCCGCATTGCGGTTCGTTCTACCGAGACCGGTGAGGAGCGGTACTTCTCTCCCGATAATGTCCATTCTCCTGGCCCGCGCTGGTCTCCTGATGGTCGCTCTATCCTCATCGGCATCCAGGACAGGGAGGGTCGACCAGGACTTTATCAGATGGACACTCAAACAGGCGATCTCACCCCAATTGTACTGATGTTGCCCAGGGCATATGCCCTGGAGGCCGCTTGGTCTCGCGACGGAAAGGAGATTTTCTATACGCGCTCCGACCCGAAGAGGAACAGTACCCAGATCGTAAGGCGAAATCTAGAAACGGGCCAGGAGATAGAACTTCAGGCAGATGTCAGCCCTGCCTTGGCCCTCTCTCCAGATGGCCGGCGCTTGGCCTTCCTCGTTGGTCGTGACGTACCGTACCGACCGACCACCTTGAAGGTGATGCGGGCCACCGGCGGTGAGCCTCAAGAACTTTTCAGGGTGCAGAGACCGGAATTCATCGATCTTCGTATGCTTGCGTGGACGCCGGACGGGCGCTACCTCCTCGTCGGCAAACGAAGCCTTGGTGCCCTAAGCAAAAGGGAACTGTGGCGAATTCCCGGAGAAGGCGGCAAGCCCCAAAAGCTGGAGTTCGAAATGGAGCACCTCAGCGGGCTCCGTGTTCACCCTGACGGGCGGCGGATCGCCTTCACCGCCCTCGGCCAGCAAGAGCTCTGGGCAATGGAGAACTTCCTGCCGGCGCTCAGAGCAGACAAATAAGATCGGTGGCAAGTGCGGGGGGACAATTGTTTTTTAGACACGGGAGGAAAAGACAATGAACAACAGAAGAATAGGTTGGGTTTTGCTAGCGTCATTTCTCGTTCTTTTAATTATCGTTTCGTCGAGCCTGGCCCAGAAGGGCGATCAGGCGGAAGAGGTCTCACAAATGGTTGTCCCTGACGTGAGGCTCTATGGCCTGGTCGCTCCTTCCCGCGATGGCCGGTATCTCCCCTCTGCCTCTCGAGGTGACCTTACCCTGCACGATCTGGCCACCGGAAAGAAGCGTCGCCTCGTCAAGTCATCCCCGGGACACGCGGAATACTCCACCGTATCGCCCGACGGCAAGCAGATTGTTTATGAGTGGGATAACAGCCCGTTTTTCGACGAGCTGCATATTATTGGGATCGACGGCTCTGGAGATCGTCTCCTTTATCGGAATGAGGAGGAAATCGAATCCATTCGTCCTTACGCCTGGTCACCGGACGGTAAACAGGTCCTGGTGTTGTTCAGGTTGAGGGACCAAACCTGGAAAATTGCGTGGGTCTCGGTGGCGGATGGTTCCCTGCAGGTCCTCAAATCTCTTCGGTGGCGCTACGCGCGCAAGATGAGCTTGTCGCCGGACGGGCGTTACATCGTTTATGACTTGCCTACACAGCAGGACTCTGCGGATCGTGACATCTTCCTGCTGGCCGCGGACGGGCGCTCGGAAGCACCACTGATCCAGCATCCGGCCGTGGACTCCGGTGCAGTCTGGACACCGGATGGCAAGAAGGTCCTCTTTGTGAGCGATCGTGCGGGCAGCGTGGGCCTCTGGGTTGTCCGGGTCGCCGACGGGAAACGGCAGGGACCGCCTCAGCTGGTGAAGCCGGATATGGGGCGAATGAAGTCGCTGGGATTTACCCGCGACGGATCGTACTACTACGCCCTCAGCACGGGACAAAGGGATATATACACAGCCGAGATGGATCCATCAAGCGGTAAGATCACAACGGCACCGACACGGGCCAGTGAACGCTTCAGGGGCAGGGGGCCCGATTGGTCGCCGGACGGCAAATATCTCGCTTATGCTTCGCGGCGGGGGCCCAAATCTGGCCTTGTACTTGTGATTCGCTCACTCGAAACCGGGCAGGAACGCGAACTCTCACCTAGGTTTAATAATCTTTTTTTTCGCGGGCCCCGATGGTCTCCCGATGGGCGCTTCCTTCTTGTTCGCGGCGGCGACAGAAGGCGGCGTTCCGGTCTTGACCAAATCGATGTTCAAACAGGCGACGTGGGCCGCATCGTCCAAATTAGTCATCCCGGGCAAAATGCGGGTCAGGGCACTTGGTCGCCCGACGGGAAGTCGATTTTCTATGTCCTCCGCGACGACACGAAAAAGACTTGGAGCGTCATGGTGCGAGACCTCCAAACGGACCAAGAAAAGGAACTTTATCGCGTGACTTCGCCAGGTAGGATTTATGACCTGGTCCTCTCGCCGGATGGGCGCCACTTGGGCTTTCTTTGCGCTCACCGAACCACACGATCGACGGCTTTGAAGCTTCTGCCAACCATGGGCGGCGAAGCTCTTGAACTGCTCACAGGGCAAAAAGAGGAAAGGATTTGGCCCTTTGCGTGGACACCCGACGGACGCTACCTGCTGTTCGGAAAGAGCCACCCTA
>JALLOL010000223.1 GCA_027717875.1 Acidobacteria bacterium AH-259-L09
TTTCAGTACTTTTTCCTTTGAGGAAATGATGCCTCGGCATCATTTTTTTTATTTCAGGAGAATAGAGGAGTGCCAACATTTAACCAGTTAGTTCGCAAGGGGCGAAAGAAAATGAGGGTCAAAACGAAGAGCCCTGCGCTGCAGGGTAGTCCGCAGAAAAGGGGTGTCTGCGTTCGCGTATACACCCAAACGCCTAAAAAGCCAAACTCTGGACTGCGGAAAGTCGCTCGGGTACGATTGACCAATGCGATTGAAGTGACCACTTACATTCCGGGGATTGGACACAATCTGCAGGAGCATTCGATCGTGCTCATCCGGGGGGGCCGGGTGAAAGATCTTCCAGGTGTTCGCTACCACGTCATTCGGGGTACTTTAGATGCGGTAGGCGTTGAAAATCGCCACGATGGCCGCTCCAAGTACGGAACTAAAAGGCCCGGATCGTAAAGGACTAACTGTTTTTCAGAAAGGCTGCATGGGCTCTGTTCTTTGCAGCCTGTTTTGTATTTGGAGAAAGTGAATGCCGAGGCGGAAAGAGATTCCGAAAAGGGAGATTCTTCCTGACGCCGTTTATAACAGTGAGTTGGCCGCGAGATTCGTGAACAAGATCATGGAGCGGGGCAAGAAGAGTCTGGGCGACCGCATTTTTTATCGGGCAATGGGACTGGTTGAACAGCGGACAGGAGAGGACCCCATGAGGGTCTTGAAGAGAGCACTCGATAATGTCAAGCCGATGTTGGAGACTAAATCGCGCCGCGTGGGCGGCTCAACCTATCAGATCCCGATAGAAGTAAATCAACAGCGGCGGACCTCATTGGCCGTTCGCTGGATGGTCAATTATGCTCGGGGTCGAGGGGAGAAGACAATGGCCGAAAAGTTGGCCAACGAGTTGATGGATGCTGCCAATAATCGCGGCGCCGCAGTGAGAAAAAAGGAAGACATTCATCGGATGGCGGAAGCGAACAAGGCTTTTGCGCACTATCGGTGGTGACACCGTTGAAGGTTGAAAGTTGTGCGCAGTGTTTATGAAGAGTCAACCTTCAACTCGGTGAAACACCAAAAACCTTAAAAGTTTTTTGAGGCATTAGGAAAAAGGCTGTGCCTAGAAAAGTTCCATTGGAGAAGACACGAAATATCGGGATCATGGCGCACATTGACGCTGGGAAGACCACTACCACCGAGCGGATTCTCTACTACACGGGAATTACCTACAAAATCGGTGAAGTAGACGAGGGAACTGCCACCATGGACTGGATGGTTCAGGAACAGGAGCGTGGGATTACCATCACATCGGCAGCCACCACCTGTCTTTGGAGGGACTTCCGGATCAACATTATTGATACTCCTGGACACGTGGACTTTACCGCCGAAGTGGAGCGCTCTTTGCGGGTGTTGGACGGTGCAGTGGCGATCTTTGATGCCGTGGCCGGTGTAGAACCTCAATCTGAAACGGTTTGGCGTCAAGCCGACCGGTATCGGGTACCGCGCATCGCCTTTATGAACAAGATGGACCGTCCCGGCGCGGATTTCTTTGGCGCCATGGAATCCATGAAAAAGCGACTCCTTGCCAAGCCTGTTCCGATCCAAATTCCGCTGGGTCAAGAAGAAAATTTTGAAGGTGCTATCGATCTGATCAAGATGAAGGCAATTGTCTATGAGACAGAGACTTTGGGTGCCAGTTTTACGGAAATGGACATCCCCCAGACGTACTTAGAACAGGCCGAGGAGTGGCGCCAGAAGATGCTGGAAATAGTAGTGGAAACAGATGATGAGCTTTTAAACAAGTACTTGTCCGGTGAAGAAATGACGGATGGCGAACTACACGCCGGACTTCGCAAGGGTACCTGTGCACTTCTGTTTACGCCGTGTCTTTGCGGCGCTGCCTTTAAGAATAAAGGCGTACAACCTCTGCTTGACACGATTGTCAATTACCTCCCCTCTCCACTCGACATTCCTGCTGTCCCAGGCATCGATCCCAATACTCAACAGTTAGTTCAACGCCAAGCTTCCGATGATGAACCGTTCTCCGCTCTCATTTTCAAGATTATGACTGATCCGTTTGTGGGGCAATTGGCCTTCTTGCGTGTCTACTCAGGTTCACTGGATGCAGGCTCAACCGTTTACAACTCTACCCGGGAACGCAACGAGCGGATCGGACGCCTACTGAAAATGCATGCCGATAAACGAGAGGAGATTAATAAGGTTTTCTCCGGCGACATTGCAGCGGTGGTAGGACTGCGGGATGTGAGTACCGGAGATACCATTTGCGACAAGAAACATCCGGTGATTCTTGAAGCGATGGAGTTTCCGGCCCCGGTTATCTCGGTGGCGATCGAGCCGAAGACCAGAGGGGATCAAGACAAACTCGGATTTTCCTTGGGCAAACTAATGCAGGAAGATCCGACCTTCAAGGTTCATGTCGATCCCGATACAGGTCAAACCATTATTTCCGGAATGGGTGAGCTGCATCTAGAGATTATTGTCGACCGTCTGCTCCGCGAGTTCGGTGTGGGTGCCAATGTCGGCAAACCACAAGTGGCCTATAAAGAGACCGTTACGACTTCCGCTGAGGGTGAGGGGAGGTACATCCGCCAGACCGGTGGTCGGGGCCAGTACGGTCACACCAAAGTGAGAATTGAGCCGGTTGATCCCGGTACAGGTTTTCTCTTTGAAAATGCTATCGTTCGTGGAGTTATTCCGCGTGAATTTATCTCCGCCGTCGAGCGTGGAGTCAAGGAAGCTATGGAAAGTGGGGTCCTAGCCGGCTACGAGATGGAAGACGTTAAAGTGACTCTCTGTGACGGGTCCTATCACGAAGTCGACTCATCAGAGATCGCTTTTAAAATTGCGGGCTCCATGGCTTTCAAGCACGCGGCCCGGAAGGCCAAACCTGTGATTCTAGAGCCCATCGTGCGGGTTGAAGTAGTTGTTCCTCAAGACTATATGGGTGATGTCGTGGGTGATCTCAATGGCCGACGAGGTCGAATCAGTCACATCGAACCGCGAGGCAGTATCCAGGTGATCAATGCCTATGTGCCGCTCTCGGAGATGTTTGGTTATGCCACAGCACTGCGCTCTTTGAGTCAGGGACGAGCGACTCATAGCATGCACTTTGAGCGTTACGAACAGGTGCCTAAGCAGATTTCTGAGGAGATTGTCGCCAAAGGACAAGGAAAGTTAGTGGGTAGAACCGTTTAGCTCGCATAATGGGCGATTAAAACCGCTGGGATGCGATTGGAGAACCTATGGCAAAGCAGAAGTTTGAGCGAACCAAACCGCATGTGAACGTGGGGACGATTGGGCACGTGGATCATGGGAAGACGACCTTGACGGCGGCCATCACGCACATCTTAGCCAGGGAGAACCCGTCGGTGCAGGTGCGGACGTTTGATTCGATCGACAATGCGCCGGAGGAAAAGGAGCGAGGGATCACGATCGCGACGGCGCACGTGGAGTACGAGACGGCCAACCGGCACTACGCACACGTGGACTGTCCGGGGCACGCCGACTACGTGAAGAACATGATCACGGGGGCGGCGCAGATGGACGGAGCGATCTTGGTGGTGTCGGCGGCGGATGGGCCGATGCCGCAAACGCGCGAGCACATTCTGTTGGCGCGGCAGGTGGGAGTGCCCAACATCGTGGTGTACTTGAACAAGGTGGACATGGTGGACGATCCGGAGCTGTTGGATCTGGTGGAGTTGGAAGTGCGGGAGCTGTTGACGAAGTACGAATTTCCGGGAGATGATCTACCGGTGATCCGGGGCAGTGCACTGAAGGCGCTGGAAGGGGATGCGGAAGAAGAGAAGCGGGTGCTGGAGTTGCTGGCAGCGGTGGATGAGTACATCCCGGTGCCGGAGCGAGAGGTGGACAAGCCGTTTTTGATGCCGATTGAGGATATTTTTTCGATCAGCGGACGAGGGACGGTGGTGACGGGACGGGTTTCCGCTGGTTTTTTAGTGATGGGCCTATCGGGGAAAATCCGAATCCAGAGCTTGCCACCTCGTCTTGCGGCACGGCTGATGGCAATACGCGCAGCCTCAATCTGCCGGTTCGATATTCTGCCGGGCTCAAGAGCTTTTAGACCATACTGGCCAAAATCTACAGTATTTCCTCGCATGGCCGTTTGCCCTTGCATACACTGAGAGCAGATATCGATTATGGGTTTGCTGAGGCTTTTACCACTTTTGGGGTGATTGGTGTGAAGGTTTGGATTTATAAAGGGGATATCTACG
>JALLOL010000224.1 GCA_027717875.1 Acidobacteria bacterium AH-259-L09
CCCGCAGGTTCGGATAGTCCGCCCGATCAACGGCCGGCAGAAGACCCTGCGCTCATTCCCACGCTTTTACCCAGCGATTTTAGTGGCAATGCCGACTATATTTTGAAGCAGAACGGCCGTGTTGTGCGCACCTCGGACGGCGCGACCCTGAAGGGGCCCGGTCCCGGAGACTGGCTGGATGGGGGCGGGAACGCCCTGTGGAATTTTGCCCCGGGTAACCGACTATGGAAGACCACTACGGACTCAATCCTTGGTGGGACTTACTATTCAGAGGTGAACATCTCGGTTCCTAGCAGTCCGGGGACAGGCGGGCCCCCCATTCCCTTGACACTGATTGCCGAAGGATGGGTCGACATCTCCGGAAACCCGGAGATGGAGCCGGCGCTCACCTTAGAAGGAAAAGGGTATGCAGCCATTGCCGGATACGATCTGAAAATCGGGGGAAATCCTGTCAATGCCTATAAGGGTGTTTTTTACGCGGGGCACCAGATCGGATTTTCGGGAAACCCTGAAATTGTGGGTCAAGTCATCGCCGCCAGCCAAGATGACAAGAAATTCCAAGGAACGAACAACCTCATAAAGTTGGATTCGGATGGGTTCATGGAGATCAGCGGCAATGCTACGATTACCTACGATCGCCTGGGGGCGATCGTAAAGTTGAAGGTGGGGGGCTGGCGAGAGTGTCGCGGCGCAGACCCCGCGAACCCCTGCGGCTAGTGGTCGGCCATTGACCTCTCCCTCGCCTGTGTCGCTTCGCACACGGGCGCAATCATCATCAGGGGAACGGGCCTCGTCTTCAAAAGCAGTGGCGCCGCGGTGAAAGTCGTGGCCGATGGGTTCGATTTATGAGGAAAGTAAGGGAGAGTAAAACTTTTTTCGTCGACACTTCTCGTGAACAAGGTTTGGCGTTGATCACCGTGCTTTTTACGTTGTTCTTGTTCACCCTGCTCGCTCTGGCCTCGGTGACCCTCGGCATCCTGGGGGTCAATATCACCAGCAACGATCAAGGCAGTGCAGAAGTCCTGTATATCGCAGACGCGGGCATTGCCCACGCTAAAGCGATTATTCTCTCCGGAGGATCAACGCAGTTTGATCTGTACTTGCAGGCCGGAAACAGCATTGCCTGTGACGGCGATGAGTTGAGCGATCCCCCGCCGCCTCCTCTTGCAGCCGGCGACGCCATTACATCGGCGGCAAGTGGCGGCCATACTTTTGGAGCAGGGCGCTATGAGGTGAGCGTTTGCGATGACCACACTCTCGAATCCGCTACCAGTGATCCTCCCGATCTTCCTGACACTGACCCCAATCACGATGCCAATGGGATTATACGCATCATTTCAACCGGCTTTGGATCTGATGGCGCGACGACAACAATTGAATTAATCGTGGCCGCTGCCAGCAACCAGGCCTTGATGATCGGCGGTAACCTGAGAATCAGTGGCGATCCCGTTATCCTTGGGCTGGTTGGAGCGATTCGCAGCGATGGAAATTTGGACATCTCTGGAAATCCATGCGTGGAAAAGTATATGAGCGCCGCGGGCTCGATTACGGGAAGTGGAGGGACTGGAGCCGGGTGTGCGAACACACCGCCCGTCGGAACGGATAGCCCGGCCGATAAACGCCCAGCGGCGCAAACTGTCGCCATTCCCTTACTTGTGCCTGGAGATTTTCGTGCCAATGCCGACTATATTTTAAAGGCCGATGGCTCGGTTGAAGACCAGGTTGGCACTGTTCTGAAAGCGCCGGGTCCTGGGCCCTGGGGGAACTGGGATTGGGACCCGAGTAATTCGAGATGGATTACTACCAGTACCTCAATTCCCACGGGCACGTACTATTCAGAGGTGAGCATCGCAGTTTCTACCAATGTGGGGCAAGGCGGGCCCCCTCTTCCCTTGACACTGATTGCGGAAGGATATGTCGACATCTCGGGAAACCCGCACACAGCACCCGCACTCACCTTAGGAGGAACCACGTACGCGGTTGTCGCCGGAACCGATTTGAACATCGGGGCAACTCTGGTGAATAGCTCGAGCGCTCTTTTTTACGCCAATCACCAGCTCCGCATTTCGGGAGCCGCGCAAATTCAAGGTCAACTCATCGCTGCCAACCAAGATGATTTGCCCTTCCCGAATCCAGGGGGGATAAACCTCATACCGTTGGCTTCATGGAGATCAGCGGTAGTCCTAAGATTACCTTCGATGGGACGGGTGGGTTCTCGAACCTGAGTCCGGCGGGCTAGCGGTATCAGGGAAGCAGGGCAGTGACGGGCGTCACACCTCGACCCCGCTCAACAAAACGGCGGAGGTCCTCATGGGACAGCTTATCGCAGTGGATTTTCATTGCAAATATCAAAAGGGGGAGTGGGTGGATCGAGCCACGGGAGAGATCAGCGAAGCCGATCTTCGCCACGACGACCTGAAGGAAGTCAGACGGTTGTACCAACGTTTCGATGCGGGTAGCACGGTGGGGATGGAAGTGAGTGGTTACTCCTACTGGTTCGAGCAGATTGTGCACGAGCTGGGACTGGAGCTGAAGGTGATCCCGGGAGGGGAAGTGGCCCGACGGCGGCGTCGCCGGCAGAAAAACGATCGTCGCGACGTCGAGCATCTGCTGGAGATGCTCGTGGCGGGAAACGTCCCTACGGTGTTCCGTCCCTTGCCCCAAGCTCGAGAGGGACGGATATTGATTCGTCACCTGATGCGGCTCACACGTGAGCGGACGCGCTGGATCAATGTGGTGCGAGCGCTCGTCTACAACTACAATTTGCGAGTTCGAGCGGGAGGGCTTTCCCGGGCCAAGCGGGAGCAGATTGGCCAGCTCGAGATGAGTGGTCGGCTCAACGGCTTGCGCGATGACGTGCTGGAGCGGATCGAGCAGCTGGACCGGGACATCCAACACCAGCGGGGCCAGGTCCGGGAGCTGGCCGAAGCCAACGAGGCGGCCTGGCGACTGATGACCGTGCTCTCCATCGGTCCGATGACGGCCCTGTACCTGGTCTTGACCTTGGGACCGGTCGAGCGTTTTGCCAACGCCCGACGGCTGGTGGGCTATGTCGGCCTGGACAGCCTGGAGCACAGCTCCGATAACCTGCACAAGAAACGCCGCTACGGGAGGATCAGCAAGCAAGGGGATCGAACTCTGCGCTGGCTGCTGATTCAATGTGCCACCAAGGCTTGCCGGATCCACCCGCAGCTGCGCCGCTTTTATCGTCGGCTCCAGTACCGCAAATCGTGGGCCGTCGCACGGACGGCGGTGGCTCGAAAGCTTCTGGTGTGCTGTTACGTCCTGCTCCGGGATGACATTGACTACCCGGAGTTTGTTAGACGGGGCCCCGGCTTGGGTCTGCCTGTTCGGATTTCTGATCCGAGATAATCGTTATGTGATTAGGCGGCCCACTCCTCCTTGCCGAGGAGTTCGAAAGCGACATCATGGTCGTGGGTGACCGAAGAGATGTTTGGGCGTAGGCCCCTTGTTATTAACGGATGTGGCGATGCGGATCAGCTTCTTGAGCGAAGCTTTCTTCATTTTCCGCTAGCTTACCAAGGGGGTCCCTCGTTCTTATGACATCACATTATTTCACATGTAAACTCATCAGCTGACCCTGCAACGGCGAAGAGTTTTCCTTCGGCTCCCAGTGGAGGGCCAGCCCGACAACTTGTGCGCACTACCGCGAGAAGTAGAAAACGACTCCCGCTGCGGCCTCGATGTTGTGCACGATGCCGTCTACGGGGAAGAAGGTGCCTGCCGGACCGGAAGATGTCTCCCGCAGGCCGAAGCGCGGAATCGCACTGATGTTATCCTTGGCCTCAAGCCGCACACCCAACCAGCGACTGAAGCGCGCCTCGAATCCGCCCCCGAGAGTGAAACTGAGCTTGATGGTGGACTCAATCTGCGTCGACTCGTCGATAAACTCGTCTCTGAGAGCAAGCGCCTTGGCCTCTTCTGTCGGGTTGAAGCGAACTGCGCCGAAGCCAGAAGTCAAGAATGGCCGCACCCGGCTCTCCCGGGACGTCAAAAAGCGCATGAGGCTGAAGTGAACTTGGCCCACACGGACCCCGAAATCGCGCAGCTCAGGTATGCCTCCTGAGAGCCCCTTGATGCGTTGGTTGTTGCGGCCGAAGCTGTAATCTGCTTCGATCGACCAATGCTCGGTCAGGTCCAACGTGCCGCGCACGCGGACTTTGCTTCCGTTGACGAATTGGGAGGTAAATGTGTCA
>JALLOL010000225.1 GCA_027717875.1 Acidobacteria bacterium AH-259-L09
GTTAAAGCCAGACCAAGCACGGTGAGGATGAGCACCGCCATCACTGCGATGATTAGCGCCACACCTCGCTGGTCGGAAGTACCGAAGAAAAGACGATTGCTACACTTTACGTTTCTCATGGTTATTACTCCCTTGTCCGAACGGTCGCACTCGAGGAGAAGGTCTGTGGAGACGAGTCCGGTGGATCAATTTGGACTTGCAATTCGACATATGCAATGGAATCCGAATTCGTGATCGGATCGGGAATGGCATTTTTATTATCGTCATAGTAACTAAAAGTCAGGGATTGGATGCCCTCTAGGAACTCGATGCCCCCTGCCGGATCACCCGGCTCTTCCGTGAAAAGGCTCCCGCTCTGAGTCGAAAAGATGATGTCCTCGAAGGGATCATCCAGTGCGCCGTCTGGCGGATTCCAGTCTGCCCGAAGATGGATGCTATCCCACTGTGAATTGCTGTCCGGATCGGCGTCCACGATGGGCTGCGCGATAATGTCTTGCGGATCGTAGCCAGCCGAGCGAACCAGCCGGATGATTATATCCATTGCCACCCTGGCATTGTTCTGAGCTTCCATGAGTTGTCGTTGCGACAGATAGTCTGCCTGCACTCGCAGGAGGATTTGGCCCACAATCGCTAGAACGACGCTGAGGGTGGCCAGCACGATGAGCAACTCGACCAAACTGAAGCCCCTCCATTTTTGCTGGCTGCGATTTGTGCGATCCGATTTCATAGCGAATACTTATTGCGGCAAGAGCGCGCGAATTTGCACTGTTCCGATTTGCACATTTAAGACATTCGATACGACAGCAATGGTTAAATCTTGAGTACCAGCCGGACCCCCTGCCACTACCCAGCGTCGTACAAAAATCGTGCCGGCAGGTTCGTCGTAGTGGTTGGCCACGTTGCTATTGAGATCCCCCCCCACGGAACGCTGGGGATCGGTGGGATCAACGATTCGCAGCTCTTCCATTTTTTCCTGCGCCAAGGCCTGGGCCTGGCTCGTATCCCGGGAAAAACTCTGCAACTGGATAGCGTAAAGGATGAGCGTCGCCACTGCCAACACGCCTACCACGGTGATCAGCATAGCAATCAGGAGCTCCACCAAACTGAATCCGCGGCTGTTCTGAACTTTTCTCTGCTGTTCCATTGAACTGACCATCAGTTTATCTGAATTCTCCCGGTGGCCGAGACCGCAATGCTTTTTTGTTCTCCGCTCTCTGCAGCTTTCAGTGTAACTGTGCTCGGGGCTGTCGGCCGACCCAGGGAAGTGAAGGTGATCTGTGTGGGGCTGGAAGCCTCGAAGCTCACCCCGGTGGGCAAGTAGTGTGTACCTCCCAAGTTGAGGTTTTGTCCGGGGTCATCAGGATCTGTGGTCTCGATTTCGAAACTTCCGCCACCGAGATCAAACTTCAGCCACACCTGACGATTTCGTTTAATGGCATTCAGCCGAGTGTCCACCAATTTGCCCTCAATCACGGAGGTGGTAGTCTCAAGACGGTAGGATTCCAACGTCGCAACAATGCCCGGAACTGCGATTGCGCTCACCACCACGATCAGTCCTAGAACAATCATTAATTCCATCAAGGTAAAGCCGTCCTGGTTTCGCCGCAGCTTTGGTCTCATTCGGAACCTTCTTGTCATTATTATGGGCAATTATGGTGCAATTATGCGATTATGTGCAAATCCAAAAACTAAGGCCTTTACAAAAGGTTAGCAAGCAAGTCGTGTGCCAATTCCCTCTTATCTATATATTGGGTTCATTTACATCTATACTTACTGTATATCCCCCACCGTACCCAAGCAGGTTGACATCATTTGCCGGTGAACACGTGTTGACATCCACTTCCCTTTTTACCCTTGCTGCCCTGGGGTCATCCAGCCTTAAATACCTGATTAGTTCCATTCAGGTTAACTATTGATTGGCCTAGAGGAATATCTGAATCCAGGTCCACACAAAAGCAAATCCTTCTGCAATATTGTCCACGTTGTATCACAAAAGCGGGGTCGCTGTTGGTTAACCCCAGGGTTAATTTTGAGGCTCACGCATCGACCTTTTTTTGATGCGCTTTTTCGGGAGTGGGCGAAAACTTCAAAGGTATGGTGAAGATTGCAGCAGCTCCACCTTAGCTTCAGATCTTATCACGAGGGTGGCAATGTCGTCACGTGTTGAGCCAGAAGAGGTCAGAAGGGATGTTTCCGTTTTGTTTCCGGTTGAGTTGGTAAGTTTTGGTAAATTTTGGTAATCCGACCTTTCCTAAAATCCAGCTAAGATGGTCAGTTCTCGTCTTCTGTTACGTGCGAATCGAGGATGGGGCAACTTCGCAAAACGTGATTGACTCCTCGATTAATTTGAAAATGAGTGTAGCCGTAATGCCGTTTACCTTCTTGATCAAGAACTGACAACTTCATGGTGAGAAAATCCCTCCAAAATCTGCCAACATGGGGAAAAATAGAAACGGGGTGAGCCTCCAAAGTGTTGCCATAGCTTCAGTTCTCAACGGCGCTACAGGGTTTTTGACCGGGACAGGTAACACCGCACGCACGGGTCTGTACGGGGGGTGCCCCGTCAGGGGCATCCCTAGCGTGCATAGATTCAGGGATAATAGAAAGGCTCCCTGGGATAAGGAGGGCAACGTAAAGGGGCCTGATAAAGTCTGCAATCAGGGGGGTAAACCGCAGGGGTTCCAGGGATCTGAGCCTCGACACTCGCGCCAGCCATCCACATTCAAGTTTGTGATGGCAACCGTCTCATCGTAGGTAATCGTAGGGTTACCGCTGATCTCCATGACCCCGCTCGATAACGGTACAGGGTTTGTATCTCCAGGATTCGGGAATCCCACATCAGCTTCGTTGGCGGCGATGACTTGACCCACAAGTTCAGGGTTTCCCGAGAATCCGATCTGGTCCCCAGCGTAAAAAATACCCTTATAGGCATTTGCGGGATTTCCTGCGATCTTCAAATCCTGTCCGGCGATCATTGCGTAACTGCTACCTCCTGAGGTAAGCGCGGGTGCCATCTCCGGATTTCCCGAGATGTTAATCCAACCTTCCGCAATCAGTGTCAACGAGAGGGGGGACCCGGGTGATCCCGGATTGCCGGACACTGTGATGCTGCCCTCTGAATAGTAGGTCCCAGCGGGAACTGGGTCACCGGTCAGGTTCCATTCCGGCTTGCTCGTGTCCACATCCCACTTTCCCCAGTTCCCTGCGCCAGGCGGTTTCAGAACAAAGCCGTCCGAGGTTCGTACAACAGAGCCGTCGGCCTTCAAAAGATAGTCGGCATCGCCACTAAAATTCCCGGGTTGGAGTGTGGGAATGGTGATCAGTTCCTGTGCCGGCCGTTTATCGGGTGGACTGTCCGATCCAATGTACGGTGGGGTGTCACACCCTGTTCCGGTGCTTCCACCTCCCGTAATGGAGCCATTGGCGCTGATATACTGTTCAATGCATGGATTTCCAGAGACTTCCAGGTTGTCGTTGCTGTGAACCGCTCCAGCTGATCCAAAAACCTTCGGATTGCCGTTGATTCTCAGGTCACCCCCTACGACGATGGCTGGGAGGGTGGCAGTCGCCATGATGACTTCAACCGTTGCCGTGGCGCCGTTAGGCCCGAAGCCAGTTGAAATGATGTGTATCCGCCCATTGGCATCGTGATTTTTGTTCGTATCGGGAAGATCTGGAGGATCAGTGGTATTAGATTCAACATCATGATCATCGCACACGCTCACCTCATAGCGCCCGCTCCCAAAAGAATGGCCGCCACTTGCGGCTGATGTAATGGCGTCCGCAGGCGACAAAGGTATAGTGAAAAGGGCATTATCGCTCAACTCATCGCCGTCACAGGCAGTCCCGTTCCCCCCTTGCAGATAAGAATCAAAATTCTTCCCACCTCGGGAGAGAATGATCCCTTTGGCGTGGGTAATGCCTGCCTCTGCGATATACAGCGCTTCCGTGCTCTCTCGGACGTTGGTGGTGATTTTCACGTCGAGGATGCCAAGGCTCGTCAAGGCCAAACCGAGCGCGGTGAGGACGAGCACCGCAATAAGTGCCATGATCATCGCCACACCTTGCTCGCCAGAAGGATCGACGGAAAGACCTTTGCCCCCCCCCCCTAGTTTCATCGTGATTGGGTTTCATTATCACGATAAAACTATCGAAAGTCAACTCTACTGGCAGGAGTTCGAGGGGTCCGGCCCTCGGCATTCTCGCCAG
>JALLOL010000226.1 GCA_027717875.1 Acidobacteria bacterium AH-259-L09
CGGCAGCCGTAATTTTCTATACCGCCTCACTAAGTCTCTTTGGCGCTCGACAGATCCAGGTTTTCATGCTTCGGGGGACGATCAACTGGGGCAAGATAGGCATCGTTGCGTCGACCGGCGCGGTTTGGTATGTCGGTATCGCTCTTTTGAATTCCGATTTCGCCTTCACCATTACGAACGTTGTGGCGCACGGAGTCCCCTACATGGCGCTGGTCTGGCTATATGGTCGTCGCAAGTGGGCCGATGACCCTTCCTGGCGGGGAATGGTCCACCGGCCGGTGGCGGCCGGGATCTTCGTGGGCCTTCTCTTTGTGCTCGCATACGTGGAAGAAGGTCTGTGGGACCTCTTCGTATGGCAGGAGCATTTCGAGGTGTTCTCCGGGATGGCTCTGGACTTCGAGCTTTCTTGCACTATGTTGACCATCCTCGTGCCGCTGCTCACGGTGCCTCAGGCCACACACTACTTGGTGGACGCCTGGATCTGGAAGTTCGACGGGTCGAACCCCCATATCCGCTACTATCTTTTCCTCGAAGGTGAGGCGTCCAAAGCAGTGGCGCAGTAAGCTGTAATCCAAATCAGTCATCTAAGTTCAGATGTACGAGAGGGATCTCACGGAGACAACTGAAGTTGAGTCAACGAGAATCATCTGCATCAACAAATCCACCATTACGAGCGGGATTGTGGCCTTCCTGGCGCGATAACAATCAGATGATCGGTTCGTTCCAACCGGTAGTCGACAGGCGGATTGGAGATAACCTCACCCTCGTTTCCTTTTTGGACTGCCAGGACAATGTTTCCATGATCACGTTTCATTTCCGCAAAGATTTCCATGAACGTTTTTCCAGCCATGGACTCAGGGACGGGAATCTTAAATAAGTCATTGCCGAAGCGGGAACTCAAAAGCTCGGATAGAACCTTGGAAAGGCCGTGATCGAGAGTGGCCCGGGAGACTAATTTGCTGCTGAAATCGGTGATCACAATGATCTCATTGGCATTGGCCCTCTCGCAGTGCTGTACGTTCGCACCATCCACGAGCTCCACGATAGTATAGATGTTGGGGTTTATGCTCTCCACGGTTAAGGTCGAGAGAACCACTTTGGCATCTCGAGCGCGGGCATCTAAATGGTCATCGCCGAGTATTATGGCGGTCTCTGCCTTTTCTAGATTTGCCCGCCTCAGATTCTCCTCAGTCAACCCTCCTTGAATGAAGAACAGGTTATTGTCGTCAATCGGTTTGATGTCAATTTCGGCGATCAATACGATGGGCGCTGTCTCGATCCGGAGATCTGCGCGGAGCTCGTGAAGAATCTCTCGCGCTCGATGGTTCCACTCACACAAAATGATGTGATTCTCAAAATCATAGGAACGCATGCCTCGCTCTTCCTTCAGTTTTCTTTCTACGAGCACACTGGCTAGCGTTGCGCTAAACAGTGCCAAGACGCCGATGCCAAGGAACATAATTAGAATTCCAATCAGCCGACCCCCTAGCGTGGCAGGCGCAATATCGCCGTAGCCCACAGTGGTAAGAGTCACGACGCTCCACCAGATCGCACTAGGCAAAGACGTGTTTGGCTCGAAAACCGCTAGCCCGATGGCACCCAGCAGGATCAGCACTCCTAGGATAAGGAACAGCCGGTGTAAATTTTCACGACGCAAAAAGAGATAACAACGGCGAAGTCGGGTTTTCACGCTGACGCTCCTTGGTTTCTTCCGCATTGTTTAGTGAGACTCCCAAGCCCCCCTTTGATAATATGCGAATCTTCTCCGCGTCAAAATGCACCCATGTTCACCCTTTTTAAGTCCATCTATCTCCTCGATAGGAGCTTCTTGTAGGCCCAATTGGACACCTGCAGCAAACCAGTCTAAAATAGGCTCCGTTCAGGAATTAAGCAAAGGGAAGAATATCATAGCCAGCGTCTTTTCGCGACTGAAACCCCAGCTGAAGGGTAAGCTCGGGCCTGGCAGAGAATGAGTAATCGGCATCTGTTTGTCAGCTTTCATGGGCGATTCTTTGACAGTGTTTTGCGCGAAATAGGGTGAACTCACCGAACCATAAGCTCCTAGGATTTCGACCCAAGCGTTGCTTAGTGCCTCCGGTCCTCTTACGGGAAGCCTTTACCTTGCGCTTTGCTTTCGAACTCTGACTAATGTCACCTTTCGCGCGCCGAGTATTCCTCCGCCTTATCCCGGCTAGCTGCCTTACGGCCGTGGTCCCCTCATGCTGGGACTCACGCTCTTCGTCCCGAAAAACCTTCAACATCCCTGGAACGATCGTGGGCGCAAGCCAGCGCTTGGGCCATCTCCTCCGCCAAACCCATCCTAAGGATCGCTTTCCAGAGCCTGAGACGCATACCTACGACGTCGCGATCGTCGGGGGAGGGGTATCGGCACTCTGCGCGGCCTGGAAATTGAAAAAGTCGGGAGTGGAAGATTTCATCTTGCTGGAACTAGAGCGCCGGTTAGGAGGCACTGCGGCTTCCGGGAGGGCCGACAGTACGGAATTCCCCTGGGGCGCGCACTATATCAACGTGCCTCCAGCAGAAGCGGATTGTGTCAAAGAGGTCTTGGCCGATCTTGGAATTATCGAAGGCTATGACGACCAGGGACGTCCTCAAATTCCGAAAGAGTACATCCTAAAATGGCCAAGAGAACGGCTCTTTGTGGAAGGGAAGTGGACCGAATGGGATCTCTTGGAGGGCGCCTCGCGCGAGGAGGAGGAAGCGATTCGCGCCTTCGAGGACGACATGCTCTCTTGGACCTTGTACAAAGGTCGTGATGGGCGGCGTGCGTTCGCCCTTCCTCTTAGTTACAGCACCTCAGACTCCAGGGTTCGCAAACTCGACAACGTTTCCATGAAAACTTACGTCCACTCCAAAGGATGGGATTCACCGCGGTTGGATTGGATGATCAATTACGCCTGCCGGGACGATTATGGAAGCACAATGGAAAGCGTTTCCGCTTGGGCCGGCATCCACTATTTCGCCTGCCGCTTTTATGACCTTCGGCTGCAGAAAGAATATCCTTCAGACACTCTAACCTGGCCTGCCGGAAACGGGTTTCTGATTCAACGTTTGGCCGCAGGCCTGACGAAATCTCAGTACTGCCTGGGACGTGTCGTGCTGCGAATTGACAACGACTGCTCCGGGGCTACCGTTGGCTACTTTGACACCTCAGCCCGGACCTACCGGAGCCTCAAAGCCCGAACCGTCATTTACGCCGCCAAGCTCCACACCGCACCTTTTGTGGTCGTCGGGCTGCCAGACTCGCAGAAAGAAGCGATTCGCTCTTGCGTTTACAGTCCTTGGTTGACGGCCGCTATCCAGGTGCGCCATCTGCCGCCGAACTCCGAAGTGTCAATTGCGTGGGATAATGTAATCTACGACAGCCGGTCCCTGGGGTACATCGTGGCGGATCACCAGATCCGCAAGCCGTACAAAAATGCCCCGTCAGTTCTGGTGTATTACCTTCCGTTTGTTGAGAAGGTCGACGTCGCCCGTCGTTGGCTCTTGGAGCATGACCATGCCTATTGGGTCAACGTGATCATGCAGGATCTCCTGCGAGCACACCCTGACTTGGAAAACCATGTGCAACGCATTGATGTTTACCGCTGGGGTCACGCCATGATCCGGCCGAAGCCAGGCACCGTATGGGGGCCTGAAAGCGAGCGCCGGCGAATGCCTCTGGGGGTGGTTTATTTCGCCTCGTGCGATACGACCGGGCTTCCTCTATTCGAAGAAGCTTGTTTTTCCGGCATACGGGCAGCCGAACAGGCACTCGACCACCTGGGCAGAGCGTTTGAATCGTCACTCAAGGGTCTCACCGGTGAGTCGTCCATCTGAGGGCAAAAGAGGACGGATCGGAGAACCGAAAAGCAACTAGGATTCACAGATTCGGAGTCAAATGTTTCAGGGACCAGCTGAATTGAGCTCTAAGAAGGAACGAGAGGGCGATTTTGCATCCAATGATGCGGACTCGGACCTCGGGGGTGTCGAAGCCGGAACAGAGAGCATCTCTCCGCTAGGCTTATTCCTGCTACTGGCGTCGATCTTTGTCGCTGCGGCATGCGGGATCGTGTACGAGCTTCTGGTGGGAAGTATTTCATCGTATTTTCTTGGCAACAGTGTTGAGCAGTATTCCCTGACGATTGGATTTTTTCTTTTCGCCATGGGCTTAGGCTCATGGGT
>JALLOL010000227.1 GCA_027717875.1 Acidobacteria bacterium AH-259-L09
AAAATTGAATCAAGAGCATGGGGTCACATCTTGAATTCTTAATTTTTGGATGGCTCTGGAGTAATCGAAGAAATCCCAAAAATTAAACATTCAAGATGTGACCCCATTAAAATAATATAGAAATAGGAAGAAGGAGGAGAAATGAAGTTAGGGATGATTGGGGCCGGGTTTGTGGCCAGGTTTCAGGCCGTGGCCATGATGCAGGTCAGGGGTCTGGAGCTCGGCGCACTGCTCAACAGAGGAGGGACTCAAGAGCTGGCACGCTTTTCACAGGAGAACAACCTGGGTCCGGCCAAAATCTACGACAGCATCACTGAGATGGCTAAACAGGTCGACATTCTTGCCATATATGCGCCCAATTACGCTCGAATCGCCATTATGGAAGAAATCGTTGATGCGGTGAAGTCAGGTGCTGAGCTAAAGGGGGTAATTTGCGAAAAGCCGCTGGGGCGCAGCGTCGCCGAGGCACGCAGGTTGGTCCAACTGGCCGCCGAAGCCAACCTTCGGACCGCCTATTTCGAAAACCAGATTTACATGAAACCCATCCGAAAACAACTCGACCAGCTGGCGCTGGTCCAAAAAGTGATGGGGCCTCTCTCTTTAGCTCGTGCTTCGGAAGAGCACGCCGGCCCGCATGAGCCCTGGTTTTGGGATCCGGCGCGCCAGGGAGGAGGAGTACTCAGCGATATGGGATGCCACAGTATTGCAGTGGGTTGGTATGTCCTGACTCCGTTGGGGCGGGAAATCACATTTTTGAAACCCCAGACAGTCTCAGCCGAGGTGGCACTGCTCAAATGGGGTCTTCCGGAATGGCGTCAGAAATTGCTTGAGGGAAAAGGCATCGATTATAACAAGACTCCAGCCGAAGATTTTGCTACCGGCGTTGTCACTTATCTCAATCCCGATACCGGGCAGCGGGTTAAGGCCCAGTTTACGAATTCCTGGATGTTTGACAAACAGGGACTTCGGCTCTTCATGGACGGCCTGGGGCCAGGCTATGCTTTCGAAGTGAACACGCTGGTCTCTCCACTGACGGTTTTTGTTGGTGACGTAGCTGCAGCTTCGATCCTCGATCAGGAGGCGACCCTGGAAAAATCAACTGCAAGCCGGGGCCTGCTGGCAGTCCAGCACAATGAGGCCGATCTTTACGGCTACACCGACGAAAACCAAGATGCGCTTGAAGCTTTTTCGGCAAACAAGGATGCTTTTCTCCCTTGGAGTTACGGATTGGAAATTACACGGCTTGTGATGGCTGCTTACATGGCAGCCGAGCGCCAGAAAACCATTGACCTAACTGATCCCGCCGTACAGCAAGAGTTGGAGAGTTACATTCCCGCCATCCAGCAAGGACACGGGAAAGACGTGCTCTAGGGTCGTGCTTTCGTGACCCCAATCTTATGAAGCAGATTCAAGAAGCGATTGTGGAATGTGAACTCTGCCCGCGCCTGGTGAGGTATCGACAGACGGTAGCGCGGGAGAAAAGACGTTCCTTCCAGGATTGGGAGTACTGGGGAAAACCGGTTCCCTCCTTTGGAAAACTGGATTCCCGGTTGTTAATCCTGGGGCTCGCTCCGGCTGCTCACGGGGCCAATCGCACCGGCCGAATTTTCACCGGAGACCGAAGTGGCGAGTTCCTCTACGAGACGCTTTACCGGTTTGCTTTTTGTAATCAACCATCCAGCCGGCGCCGGGGCGACGGCCTCACCCTCTTCGACGCATATATCACAGCCGCCATTCACTGTGCCCCTCCCGGCAATAAACCCACGGGGGAAGAACTAGACACTTGCCGTCATTATCTCAGGTGGGAACTCCAACTTCTGACCAAGGTCCGCGTGGTAGTCGTTCTGGGAAGAATTGCCTGGAAGACCTATCTGTGGGCCCGCCAAGGACTCCACTGGCCAGTCCCTCGTCCCCATCCAAAATTTCGGCACGGAGCCAGCTATCGACTCGATGATCGGACCACACTCATCGTCTCCTACCACCCCAGTCAACAGAACACGCAAACAGGCAGACTGACAAGGAAGATGTTCGATCAGGTCTTTCAAACAGCGAGGAACCTACTGGATGCTGACCACTAAAAGGAGACAGGAGACAGGGGACAGGGGACAGGAGACAGGAGACAGGAGTCAGGAGACAGGAGTCAGGGGACAGGAGACAGGGGACAGGAGACAGGGGACAGGAGACAGGAGACAGGAGTCAGGAGACAGGAGTCAGGAGACAGGAGCTCAATAGCTCAAGACTCATGACTCAAAACTTGAAACCTGGAACCTGAAACCTGGAACTTGGAACCTGAAACCTGAAACTTGGAACCTGAAACCTGGAACCTGGAACTCCGAGGAGCCAGGCTTCCAGTTACGGGATCTTGACTCGCAGTTTATCGTCCAAGATCAGGGTGCTTCCGGAGAGCTTCGAGGCGGGTTTCTTGCTCTTGAAATACACCAAGCCCACCAACGCTTCTCCGGGTGCCAGTGTGGTTTCTTTTAGCTCGTGTTTTTCCAGAATGGACCGGATCCGCTTGGCTGTGTTCAGTGAAATGGTCCTGGGAGGACTTGGTGTATCAGGAACTCGCTCATTTCGGGAAGCCGGCCCGTATATCACCCTTGGGGGGTTATAGCCGACTTCTCCATGAATTTGACGATTGTCAAGATTGTAGCGTCTGAAAATCTTCGATTTGACGATTTTTGGTGTGACCTCAGATGGGCCCACCCTGGTCAGAGTCTTGCCTTTGGGATCCCGCAGCACAAGCTCTTGAGCCCGCAAAGCCCAGTCCTGCTGACTTTCATTCTGCAGCTTCACATGCAGCACCACAAAATCGAGCTCCAGCACAGGAAACCGAAACTCATTGGGAAGATCACCACGATCGAGAAACCGTGCCTCGACAACCACAGACCCTTCCGAAGGCGAGAGTGCAAGAGCAGTGAGACAAAGTAGTAAGACGACTGTCATGCTTGCTTTAGTTTTGAGTTTTGACTCATGCATCTTGAGCTTCTGAATTCTGGATTCTGGATTCTGAATTCTGAATTCTTGTCTCTCCTATTTTACTCCAGCTGCAGCAGGTCTTCCATTGGAACCGGCTTAGAGGACGGAGTGGCTGCCGGTTTGCCCGGCTGAGGAGCAAATGCTTTTAACTCCTGAGGTGCACGCCAGAAATCTGCTATGGAAGCGTGATGAACGCAAGAAATCGTGCAGTAAGGTGCGCAGGGCTTTTTCGTCAAATACTCCCGACGGATGTCTTCGCGCGTGTACTCCTTCAGAGGAATCCCAGGGTAGCCCCTTTGCTGTGAGCAGTAGTGCACGAGTCCATCTTCACAGATGTACAAATAGCGCGCACCTGCCCGGCAGCGCCAGTTATTCTGTTTTCCCTTCGCCAGGTTCTCCTGAAAGTATTGGTTGATCCGTGGATAGCCTTTCTTACCTAAGTTTTTCAACTCGAAAAAGATCTTTTTCTCTCGCTCACCCAGGGGCTTGAGGACCCCGTTGCCATCGTGAATAATGCCCACTGTACAGGTAAAACCTAATTCCACGGCACGACGACCGATCATAAGGGCGTCCTCGGGATTTTTTACTCCTGCACCCAAAACGGAGTTGATATTGACCTTAAAATCCGCCAGCTCGGCCAGATGGCGAAGTTTCTTGCCCAGGACTTTCAAGCTCTTAAAGGAAATTTCATCCGGCTTAACATTATCGATGCTAATTTGCAGGTGCTCTAAACCAGCGTCGTTGAGAGCCCGAACGCGCTTGCGTGACAAGAGATATCCATTGGTGATCAGCCCGGCGAGCATTCCTCGCCGGCGAGTATGAACAATAAGCTTCTCCAACTCGGGGTGCATGAGGGGCTCACCGCCACTGATGGTGACAATCGAAGTACCCAGTTCGGCCAGGCGATCCAGGCGCCGAAACATGACCTCGGTGGGAACCGGATCAGAAAAGTCATCATACTCATTGCAGTAGGCGCAAGATAGATTGCAGCGGCGGATGGGGATGACGTGGGCCAGAACGGGATGATCCTGGGAGATTAGCGCCTTTGCAGCCATCTTCCACTCGCGGACTGTGGTGTGAAATCTCTTCCATCTACGCATCGGAATTCCTCAAGATTATCACTCTTGTGTGTGCGTGTGGCGAAGGGGACGGCATATGACGAGGC
>JALLOL010000228.1 GCA_027717875.1 Acidobacteria bacterium AH-259-L09
GGAGCCAGAATATCACCAGGTCCACGAGGCGCTAGTGCAATTGTAGAGATGGCGAGAACGAACCGAACTAACGCAAAAATATCGTGCTAAAATGGTAAACTCATCAAAGTTTAAGTTCATTAAGGAGGTAGGCTGTGAAGAGACTCGGCATTCCAGGGCTCACAATTCTTGTTCTTGGCTCATCGCTGGTTTTTGCCGGTGAGGAGAGCAAGATTGGTGTGCTGATCGACAGCATGTGCGGAAGGGAGATCGTCTACGTAGCGCATCACGCCATCACCTGTTCGTTAAGCGAGAAGTGCAAGAAAAGCGGTTTTGGTATCTTCGTTGACGGAAAGTTCCTAAAGTTTGACGCCACTGGAAATGAGAAAGCCGTGGAAATCCTTGAAAAGACTCGTAAGCGCATGAACGTACTTGTCGAGGTTAAGGGTGAATTCAAAGCCGACACAGTGAAAGTATGGGAAATAAGAGAAGTAGAACATTGATTATTGGATTGGGCCGAAAGGAACATTCCATCGGCTGTTAATTTAACAGCGAGCTTGAAGTGGTTTTCAGGGAGCTGTGAAATTCCATAGAATTGATCTCTCTGTTCACCAAAATATGAAGATTTCGCAACCTGAGTCGGGCTATCAACGCGAAGGTTCCGAACTTTGAAATGAGGAAAAGATGATGAACAACCTTTTACGGATCGCCCTTGTACTGGCGCTTTGGGGGGGGTTCGCGATGTGGACACGAGGGGCCCCCGAGGCCAAGAAGCTTCCAGACGGGCGTGGGGGAGCCTTCGATGTCACACGCCACAGCATCCCGTTGAAGGAGATCATAGCCGGAGGTCCTCCCAAAGACGGGATCCCTGCTCTGACAGACCCCAGCTTTGTCTCGGCCAAAGAGGCCGATAAGTTTCTTCTATCGTGGGATCGTGTATTGGGTGTTGAGCACAGGGGTGTGGCCAAGGCTTACCCGATCAAGATATTGAACTGGCACGAGGTGGTCAACGACACCATAGCGGGTAAGCCCCTCACCGTTTCCTGGTGACCGCTGGCCGGTTCGGGCGTAGGTTACGACCCGTTAATCGATGGTAAGCGTCACACATTCGGTGTTTCAGGCAAACTGTTCCGAACCAACGTGCTGATGTATGATCGTCAGACCGAAAGCCTATGGTCGCAGATTTTGAGAAAGGCTGTGACCGGGCCCATGGCTGGAACACCCCTTAAAACCTTTCCTTTGGTCGAAACCAGCTGGAAGGATTGGAAGAATGAACATCCGGACACGCTGGTTCTGAGCATCAAAACCGGTTACACCCGCCCTTACCACGAGGACCCTTATGGGAAGGACCCATTGAGCTTCGGGTTCCGAGGGATTCGGGGGGAGAAAGCGCTGGGGGTGATCATCCAGGGAGAGGCGAAAACTTATCCGTTCAAGCAGCTGAAGAAAGTCAAGAAGTTCCCCATGAAAGATCAAGTGGGGAAGCAGACTGTGTTGATTTACTTTGAGAAAAAGTCAAAGAAAGCTTGGGCTACGGACGAAGCTGGAAAGCATGTAGAATCCTTCGTCACCTACCTCTGGGCCTGGAAGGACTTTTACTTCACCGACATATTTAAGTTCAAATAGGAAGGCAAATGAGCCGGTGGGATAACATTTTTCGCTCTGGGAGTCCCAAGATCGCGTCCCCCGGTACGGACTGGAGCAGGGTTCTTGCTCGAGTCGATTCCCAATTGCCTTTAACCCCCTCGCGGTTTAGTATTTGGAAACGGGCACTTGCCGAATCATCAGAGCCGAGCACATCCTGGGAGATGGCGATAATTGATCAATGGGATTGTGACATCCATTAGCAGCCCCTTTCAAACAATAGTCTCCAAACAAATGCCGGTGTTGAGACGGACATTTCATTACTCTGTGCCCTGATTCAACGCGCCAGTTACAAAGCCTTGCGCTGCGCTATGGCCGTTGCGCTTAAGGCTATAGCAAGTGATGGGCTTATGGATCTGAAGGTCTTTACACGCTTTTCTTATGAGCTTATTGATGTTTGATTAGAAAGGAAAAGACTGTTTAAATCTTGGTTATGTCGATCAATCCGGCTGCGATCGAGGATTCACCGGTTGAGCCGCCAAAAGCACAGTTTCAGTATCTGGAAACACTCTGGTTTCAAATTTCCGGCACGCTGTGCAATCTACGTTGCACCCACTGCTTCATCAGCTGTTCACCGGACAATCACACCCTTGAGATGATGGACAGCCGGGAGATTTTCCGCTACCTGGATCAGGCGAAGGTTTTAGGTGTCAAGGAAATCTACTACACAGGTGGTGAGCCGTTTATTCACAAGGAGATTATGGTAATACTGGAACGAACCTTGGATGATTTCCCGGCGTCAGTACTCACCAATGGCCTTCCTATAAATGAGAACCGGGCCGATCAACTGAAGGAGATCTCGGAAAACTCCCGATATTCGTTGGAAATCAGAATCAGCCTTGATGATTACCATGAAGAGCGCAACAACGCAGTTCGAGGAAGAGGAACTTTTCGTCAGGCACTCGCTGCCTACAAGCGGCTTTATGAACGTGACTTTTTGCCAATTTTGACGGTCAGTGAAATTCGAGATTATCTTTATCCCAGGGAAAATGACCTTAATGTCTATCAGAAATATGTTGAGTTATTGCAATCGATTGGAGTCGACCGGCCGCGAATCAAGATTATTCCCGTGTTTGAAATGGGGATGCTCCCGACTCCGAAGTCAATGCGTCATGTAAGCTATGACATGATGAAGGACTACGACCACTCGCTGCTGCAATGTTCGTCTTCAAGGATGGTTGCCCACAACGGGATCTACGCTTGTCCAATATTGGTGGGCCAAGCAGGAGCGCGGATGGGAACAGATTCCCTGGGTGAAGCCCTTCAGCCTTGCTCGCTGTACCATACCTCCTGCCATACCTGTTACACCACTGGAATGACTTGTAAGAACTTTTGAGTTAGTGCTTTGGTGCAACTTTAAATTACCTCAGCAACAGGAGCCGGTAATTATCAGAGTGTCAGGACTTAACCACCAGAGCACATGTGGTGGAACAAAAAAATCGATGAGATAATGCAATCGGGAAAAGGAAATTCCGACGGCTCCACATTGGTGGGGATTACCGGGTGTGTCTCGGTAGTCAAGATAGATCGCCGAGTCGAGACGAAGAAAATCTGGCTGCCGCTCCAGTCCCGGAGCAGACGCGTCGTCAAACACTCAGTCCGCATTCTTTTTGCTTTCTTGGTCGTGGTTGGCGCAAGGTTTTGTAGATTTAAATTGCAAATAGTCTCGTTTACGCTCTGGGGAAGTGCTCAGGACTCAACAACACTTGCCTGAAGAACCACCTAAGTCCACCAACACCTGTTCATACCCACTAACACCTGACTCCACCCCTCACAAACCGTTGAAGCATTCGTGCTGTAGGAAAGAGTACTGCCTAAACCATTTTCCCAAGTTTTGGCTTGTGGCACCCTTTCGCCGTGTCTATACTTAATCGACTTAATCGTATGAAAAGGCTAAAAACTAAAGTGCTCGTCTGAATTGTGATTTGCTGGGTCGAACCGAATGATCAACAGGTCTCCTATGACCATCCACATTTGACGAAAGCGGAAATCCTGGATCAATTGGAGGATGCGGGGGAACTGCCAATTGAGTTAGACAAATCACTCAATTAGCGGCTCAATGGCCAAAACTTTTGACAATACTCACAACGGAAGAAAGGTGACATTATGGCACAACATCATCAAACCCAAGACACATTCACATCCACATCACCCTTTCGGATCGATGTTGAGCTCCACGAGCTGCTTGTGGAACCGAGGACAAGACTGACGGTGGAGCCGGCGGCCGCAGATCAAAGGCTGCCCGATCCCATATTCCCACAGTGCCCTAACGGCGATGGAGAAGAGCTATCCGAGTCCAAGTATCAGAATCTCAACGCCATTCGCACCGCCCTGACTTTGGCGGTTCCCTATGTCAAGTCGCGATGGCACAGGAGCGAGCTTAGGCCCATAATCCCTTACTTATTTACCGACTATAAATGCAATTTGGATTGTCACTACTGCTGGTCCTTTAACAACAAGGTCAAAGGCATGACGGAGGACACGGCCAGGCGCTCCATC
>JALLOL010000229.1 GCA_027717875.1 Acidobacteria bacterium AH-259-L09
TTTTTGTGTCTGCTTGACATAGTGAAGAAGCGCTCCGGCAGCGGAGATGGCCGCCTTTTGTCCATTCAGCCCAAAGCCTTCCAGAGTGGAGACCTTAAAATGCTCCAGCAGGATCCGATGGGCGTAATCCAGATGAAAGGTCCAATCCGACTGAGGGCTTCTCACAGCGCTTGTCTTCAAATCACTGGGAATTCAGAACCACGAAATGGGTATTGCCATAATCCATGGAGTACCAGGACTCAATATTGGGAAGCGAGAAGTATTGAAAGTAGTGTTCGGCGTTGCGTTCATGATTTCCGAGCGTTGGGTAAATCGGAATATGATCGATCAGCGGGCGCGCGGGCGTGAAGAACAACCGTTCCCATTGGCTGTAGAGATGGCCCTCGTTGACCAGGTCACCGCATTGAAACACCAAGTTGGGCTCCTCGGAGGAAATACGCCGGGCATTCCTTCGATGCATGTGGGGGCCGTTCTTGTTGTCACCGTAATAAACAAACTTGAAGGGGGAATCCGGATGCACGGCGGTTTGAAAGGTTCGATCCGGGCTCGAGTCGCTTCCGGAAAGGACTCGATAGTGGTAGCCGGTCTCAATCTCCAAGTCGGAAAGTCGTATTTCGTGAATCCGGCTCGGTTCGGCTTCGATGGCCCTCAGTCCATAGTCAGAAGTTTTGCCATACTGAACGACCCCCATGGTAGGCCCATCGCTTTCCCACATGACGGTGATCGAGTCGGTTTGGACATTCTGTAGATAAGGGCCTTTGATGATCTCGCCCAAAACCGGTGTCAAACCGGCACAGATCAGCAAGAACAGTACATGGACCATGGCGACGAGTGACTTCTGACCCCGGGCATATTGGCGAGATACGACGAGCAGCATAGGCTACATTCCAACGCTAGCAGTTGTCCCAAAGGATAGTAGCAAATCGGCTACGGGAGTTAAACAAGTCGGCCGATTCCACGTTACCAGTTTTCGGGAAGATTTCGAAACAAGCCGGCCCAAATAAAGTCTTGAGTCGCAGGGATCCATATGGTAGGAGACCGCTGAGCGCTTCAGCAAACTTTTATCACGCTTTTTTATCAACGGAGGCAAGCATGAAAAGGCAACGTAGCTCGGAGAATGTCGTGGATGTCAGCGTTCTTGGCCGAATCGGTTACGATCTCTACGCCGATGATCACAATGTTCCACTCAAGGAGGTGATCCTCTACGCCCTGGTCAAAGCGATGCCGCTCACAGAAGCCCTCAAGTATGGCAACGCCGCTGCCGCCATCGTTGTCAGTCGATTGATATGTTCTGAGGCCATGCCCACGCTTGCCGAAGTGGAGGCCTTGATCGCCCGCTACAGCGAAATTCAAGTTCAGTCTTGAGAAATCACTTCTGGATTCTTTACAGTCCAATCTTCTCTCGGAGGTAGCGCCCAGAAAGTTTCGAGCTCTCGAGAGCGGTTGGAAGTGTTGGTGGGGTCGGTTTCCACAATCACCCAGCCAGACCAACTCTTGTCCCTGAGCATATTAAACAGGGTAGGAAAGTCGACTCAATAGCTCAGCGCTCGAAAACTCAAAAGCTTAGTGGCTTGAAGACCTGAAACCTGGAGCTTGGAACCTGAAACCTGGAACCTGAAACTTGAAATCTGGAACCTGGAACCTGAAACTTGAGACTTTATTGAGACTGGCTGCTTGCGGCTCGAAAAGGGTGTGAGACATATTTGTAGGTAAGGTAGATATGAGTCAGCTTGGGAAGCGAGTCTCCCAAAAGTCCTCCCAGTACCCACTGAGTTCGGTAGTTCGCAACTGCAGGATGTCATTGGCACCCTCGACGGACCAGAACATGCCAGACTTCTTGAAGCGATGGGCGATCACGTTTTTGCAGCCAGCCTCGACGACCCCCGATCCAATAAAAAGCCCTTGGCGCCGGAACTCCGAATAGCGCATGCGATGGGCGTGATTGTGGAAGTAACCGATTTCTTGACGGATTTTCTGGGCGTCGGGAGGATCCTTCGACTCCACTTTGCTAAGAACTTGGATTAACTTGTCGATCTTGCCCCCCTCCAAAAGCTGCAGGCAATTCTCCAGAGTCTTCTTGCTCACCAGCGATTGGAGATCGTATAGATGTTGGCGCGCATGATACAAATCGACGATTTGTATGGCTTTTGGAAAGTGTTCATGGACGAGATTCCAGATCCAGCTGGCTCCATCGGCCACCACCACGAGTTCCTTGGCTAACTCCACTCCCCGCTTAAAGGCCTCGGCATAGAGGCGGCGTCCAAAGTCTTGTGCCCCTTCAATGGCGGCCGTATAACTGGTACTGGCCGGCTCGCGCTCAGGGAAGCCGTTTTCGTTGATCCCCACCTGGGTAAACACACAACCGATTTTCACTTCCCGGGTCTTCGAAGAGCCGTCCGGTTGTTTGCCTTTTCTCCCTGTAGTTTCCCCTCTGAGCATGGGAATGCCAGTGCCGTCCAGTTCCACATAAAGACGCCCCACCGGCGCACTGTGCACCTGATAGTGGCCGTTCCAGATGGCCGCCTCTTCTTGCCCTCGAAGCTGCTCCATCTGCTGGCCCACCTGTTTGGAGACCCGCTCCACTTCTTTGGCCCCAATCTGAATTCCCGCCAATTGCTCTAAATCTTTAGCCCCTTCCCGAAAGGCTTCCTTCGATCCCACTCGGGCCGCCATGGCTCGCACTCCGGGGCTCAGTCGAGACCCCTTCACATCCAATTCTTGATCTTTCGGAATCTGCCCCTGACCACACGCTGAACACCAATAGTATGCCCGGCGTAGACTCACCTCACCCACCACCGTCAGAATCTTTTTTCCTCGGTAGCCCACGAACTGGGCCTGTTGACCACAATCGCACCTCAGGTGCACTCCCTGATAGCCACCCCCATCCGCATCAAGCAGCTTTTCCATTAGCCCCGCCCCCAGCTCGTGAACCGCTTGACGCATGCCCAATTCCACAGCTTGGAGGTCACAACGCCGGACCTGCTCCATTTCCCAGATCGCTCGCTTGAGCAGATTCCTTATTTCTCTTGCGCTTTCCTGGAGAATCTCCGCCTGGAGTTTTTTTTTACCCTCACTCTGATCCTCCATCGGCTTCAGCTCACAAATCCGCTCATTAATCTCGATGAGCTTTTGACTCAGTTCCTGATAACGATGAAAGTTCTCCACCTCCCGGCGTAGCTTTTCCTTCTCGGCTCCTCGCACCCGGCGCGAGCGAGTTTTTCCCTGCACCTTATAACTGAACACATAATAAGGGCCTCGCCGAACCGGCTCTGGCTGACCTTTCAAATGAATTTCGAAATACTGCTCGCTGACCGAACCGCGCCGCATGTCCCCAATCCGCCCAATGGCTGCCAAGATCTCCTCGCGCTGTTTTTCCAAGCGTTCTACCTCGCTCATGTTCCCCCCCCATTATAATCTGAATTATTTGTAGTATCAATACTACAAACAAAGGGGGACATTTTTCCGCTCTGCTTTGCCACAAAAGCTTTCCTCTAATCCGGTCGGGGAAGACTTCGGCTATGTTGGCCGCCGCGGAGAAATCTCATAAGAGAGGTGCATCTTTGCCCTCGCCCCCTACAAATATGTCGCGCACCCGCTCGAAAACATTCGTTTGACAAAAATCATGGACTGAAATAGACTCCGAGTCGCATCTCCAGGGCAAAACTGGTTAACCACCTATGGTTTACCTCAACTAAAATAGGGGGAATCCAATCATGAAGACTTATAGGGCACTTTTGACCACAGTTCGAGGGCTGTTGGCGCTTTGCCTGTTGGCGGCACTAGCGGTGTCGCCAGCCTTAGCCCAAGCCGGCGCCGACACCGGCTTGGCTGGCACGGTGACCGACGAGACGGGGGCTTCGCTGCCCGGTGTCGACGTCACTATCACCAAAGTGGACACAGGAGAGGAGAGAAGCGCCATCACCAATGATCTGGGTGACTGGGAGGCGCGCTTTCTGGCCGCTGGTTCCTACCGGGTCACCTTCGAGCTGCCGGGATTCAAGACGTTAAACCGCGAGGGTGTGACGGTTACCACCTTGAAAGTGAGTACGCTCAACGTGACCCTGCCGGTCGGCGAGATCGCCGACACCATTGAGGTCAGAGCCAATGTGGAAA
>JALLOL010000023.1 GCA_027717875.1 Acidobacteria bacterium AH-259-L09
CGCCTCCCTTTTGTCATGGATCTGCTTGCCTCTGGCCAGGGCGATTTCCACCTTAACCTTGCCATTTTTGAAATAAAGCGAAAGGGGAACGATGGTGAATCCCTGCTTGATCGACTTGCCAATCAGCTTGTTGATCTGGCGGCGATGGAGTAGGAGCTTTCTGGAGCGTAACGGTTCATGATTTGAAATGCTGCCATGAGAATAGGGGCTGATGTGACAGTTTTCCAGCCACAGCTCTCCGTCTTTGATTCGTGCGTAGCTGTCTTTTAGATTTACCTTATGCTCACGGATAGCCTTGACTTCCGTACCCTGTAAGGCGATCCCTGCTTCGTAGCGATCAAGAATCTTGTAAAGGTGAAAGGCCTTTTTGTTCTTGACTACAATTTGCTCGGCCACAGCTCAATCTCCTAGGAATGCTGCCAGGGCATTTTGCCAGGGTCTAAGCACAGGTATCCCCTCTAGTTTCAGAAGATAGTTGTCAAGGACCGAATATGCGGGACGCAGGGCAGGAGCTGAACAGGCTGAACCGTCGATCGGATTGACCTTGACGGGAATCCCTTTGAGAGCCGCGATCTCGCAGGCAAACTCGTACCAGGTGCAATCCCCAGAGTTGGTCACATGGTAGGTCCCCCTCTTTCCTCCTTCGATCAAACAAAGTGTCATATAGGCCAGATCAGTGCTAAAGGTGGGGCTGCCTCGCTGATCGTTCACCACATTCAGATGCTCTTCCTTCTTGGCTCGCTCCAAAACCTTCTGCACAAAATGAGATCCTCCTGGTCCGAAGAGCCAGCTCGTGCGAACGATTAGGTGAAGTGGGCACAGCGAGCGGACGAAAAACTCACCAGCCAATTTTGATCGGCCATACTCGTTCACAGGGTTAGTCGGATCCCACTCGCGATAAGGCCGCTCCTGTCTGCCATCGAAGACATAATCCGTGCTGTAATACAGTAGTTCACTCTTGTTTTCAAAAGCTGCCAGCGCCACGTTGCGCGTTCCCAGAGCGTTCACCCGGTAAGCCTCAAGGGGCTTCGACTCAGCTTCGTCGACCCCTGTAAAAGCGGCGCTGTGGATGATCCAGTCAGGCTTCAAATCGGAAAAGACTTGGCGAACCGTGGGCAGAGAAGTGACATCGGCGTCGCCCGAAGAGAGGGGATAAATGGAGTGCCTGGCGAAGACTTTACACAGTGCCTGGCCCAGCATTCCAGTAGTGCCTGTAATGGCGATCTTCATGGCTTGTAGGTCTGACCCCCTCCCCTCTGACCCCCCACCCCTCAGCCTCTTTCCCTCACAAATTCTTCAAGGTTTCGTCCCGGGTTTCATACATCCGGTGGTAATACTCCTGATAGGTCCCAGTGCAAACATGGCTAACCCAATCTGAATTGCTCTCATACCAGCGTATGGTGTCGGCGAGTCCCTCTTCAAAAGGAATCTGTGGCTTCCAACCCAGTTCCCGTTGTAGAACAGTCGCATCAATCGCATATCGACGGTCATGAGCGGGACGATCTTTGACGAACTGGATGAGATCGGGAGATTTCCGTAGTGTTTCGAGAATCTGACGGACAACCTCCAGGTTTTGTCTCTCCTGGTTGCTTCCGATGTTGTAAATTCGACCGGGATGACCTTCCGTTAAGATACATTCCAGCGCTCGGCAGTGGTCTTTGACATGAATCCAGTCGCGAGTATATAGGCCGTCTCCGTAAACTGGAAGTGGTTTGTCCTCAAGCGCATTGAGAATCATCAAGGGGATCAATTTCTCAGGAAATTGATAAGGGCCGTAATTATTACTGCAGCGAGTCACAATCACGTCCATGTTAAAAGTTTTGCAATAGGCACGTGCCAGGAGATCTGCCGCGGCCTTGCTGGCAGCGTAAGGACTATTGGGAGCGAGGGGACTTTCCTCAGTAAATTCCCCTCTCTCTCCCAAGGAGCCATAGACTTCGTCGGTGGAAACTTGGATAAAGGTTGAGACCTTTTTTTGGCGGGATGCCTCCAGCAAGACCTGAGTCCCCTGCACATTGGTCCGAACAAAAGCGGATGAGTCTAGAATACTGCGATCCACATGTGTCTCCGCGGCAAAATTGATGACCGCCTCAACCCCTTGATTGAGACATTTTTCGACATCCTGAACACAAGCAATATCTCCACGGACAAAGGTGTAGCGTGGATCGGAGGATACCTCGGCCAGATTTTCGAGATTGCCCGCATAAGTCAGGCAATCAAAGTTAACGACTTGGGCATCCCTTCTTTCTTTCAGGATGTGGTGGATGAAATTAGAGCCGATAAACCCGGCCCCGCCTGTGATCAACAGCTTCATGGTAAGTTCTTATGACTCGCAACTTCTTTCGCTGTTTGTTCGTGTTCTTGATTGGCGGTCTGTCTTTTCTTTTTCTGCCTCTGTGCCACGAGGTTGCTTGCTCGCAGCAGAGACTCGATTGTTCCAGCGTCCGTCCACCAACCTTCCAGGATGTCGTAGCTCATCTCTCCCCACTCGATATATCGGTTGTTGACATCCGTAATTTCAAGTTCGTTTCGATCGGAAGGTTCTAAGGTACGGATGATATCAAACACACGATGATCAAACATGTAGACACCGGTTACGGCATACTTGGAAGGGGCAACTCGTGGCTTTTCGTAGATTTTAAGCACCTTGTCTCCCTCCAGCACCGGCACACCGAATCTTTGAGGATCCGGAACCTCTTTCAGTAGGATCTTTGCACCTCCGCCCTGTTTTTTGAACTTCTCGACGTAGGGGCGAATGGAATTCTCAATAATGTTATCTCCCAGCACGACACAGAGGAGATCGTCATCTGCAAAGAACTGGGCCAGTGAGAGTGCTTCGGCAATTCCTCCCTCTCCTTCCTGGTAGGCATAATGGAGGTGGCGAAGCCCGAACTCCCTCCCGTTTCCAAGTAGGCGTAAGAAATCGCCCGCACTGTTACCACCCGTCACCACCATGATGTCGGCTATGCCGGCATCGACCAGTGTTTCCAAGGGATAGAAGATCATCGGTTTGTCAAAAACCGGCAATAAGTGCTTGTTTGTTACTTTAGTCAGAGGCCGCAAACGTGTGCCCAATCCTCCCGCCAGTATGATCCCCTTCATTTTCTTCTCCAGAAAACCGTTATGTTATCCGATGCCGGCGGATGCTAGCAATTTTGAGTACAGGTCTTCTGTCTCATCGAGCTTCCGCTTCAAGGTAAAAGTTTCCTTCACCCGACGCCTCCCTGCCTCCCCCATTTTTTGACGTAGGTCGCGAGAGCCAAGGATCTTGGACAAGGCGGCGGCTAGCTGCTCTGCATCATTAGGAGGAACCAAGATGCCGGTTTCACCGTCAACCACCAGTTCGGGGATACCCCCCACCCGTGTGGTCACGACAGGCAGACGGCTGGCCATGGCCACCAAAATCGCTGAACTCAGTCCTTCCGAGAGGGAAGGAAGGCAAAAAATGTCGAAATTCTTCATCAACGCTTCGCTGTCAGAGCGGAATCCGCTAAAAACCACATGTTCCTGGATACTCAATTCTTGAACTTTCTTCTCCAATTCCGACCTCAGATGACCGGCTCCCACCAAGACGAAGACGACATCTGGAAACCCGGACACAACCTTAACGGCGGCTTCTAGAAGGGTGCGATGTCCCTTTTCGGGACTCAAGTGTGCTACTGTTCCTACCATCAATCCATTCTTAAGGTGAGCAAGAGGTGGTGGTTTCAGAAGGTCGATCCAGTTCAGATCAACACCTTCATAAATCACATTGATCAGTTCAGGACGAATACCCCCTTCAATCAAAGTCTGGCGGATACTATGGGAGACAGTCACCACGCTGTCCTGCGTCCAGTTGTATTTGAGGCGGCTGAACCTTGACTTGAGTGGAAAGTTGACGCGCCGTGAACAGACTCGCAAAGGAACCCCGCAAAGTTTCGAAGCCAGCCCTGCGCATAGAATGCTACGGGGAGTGTTCAGGTGAATAATGTCACAGTCGGTCTTCCTTAGAATGTTCCACAGCTGAAAAAAGGCCCATGGGCTCAGCTCGTTTCGCTGATTGAATGCGACGGTTCGGATGCCTATTTCCCGAGCCTTCTTACTTAACGGTGATTTGGATGGTGCAGCCAGCCACACGCGATGTTGGCGGTCTTTCATTCCCACCATCAGAGTAAAAAGCTGTTCCTGGCCGCCCCGCCAGACCTTTTCGATATCCACGTAGAGGATTTTCAGACTATTCATCCTGCAGGGTAGTTATTTATTCGTTCCGGGCGCCGCATTGGATTTCCCACAATTTTAGATACTTGAAAAGAGTTGACACGGCAGCCAGCGTAGACACGACCAGTCCAGGTATCCCGTCTACAAATCCCTTCCGCAGCAGATAGTTCTTGAAAAACACAACAGGGGGATAAAAGGTGAAGTGGATCCAATGGGCTCTTTTTCCCTGATCATACCAATCCTTCGCCGCTAGAGTAGAGAAATGCTCTAGCTGTTCAAGGTACTCCGAGAAAGAGGCATAGGTGTGGTGGTAGATTTGGCCTTTGAACTTCCCGGTGGGACCGGCTACTCGGAAAGACTCGTGTACTCGCCCTCCCTCCCAGCGCCCGCAAGACTTTTGAAACAGACGTAATTGCCAGTCTGGATACCAGGTGGTGTGTTCGATCCAGCGCCCCATGAAAAACGTTTTTCGGGGAAGGTAATAGCCCTTACAGTCACATTCTTGGAACTTCCACTGCAGAATTTCCTCTCTCAGTTGCGGGCTCAGCATTTCGTCCCCATCAAGGCTGAGCACCCAATCATAGCTGGCCTGTTCGGTGGCGAACTGCTTCTGGGCACGATAGCCTTCCCAGGCTCTTTGGAGGACACGGTCCGTGTAACAACGGCAGATTTGCGCGGTGGCATCTGTACTGCAGGAATCCACGACAACAATCTCGTCGCTGACCGCTTTTAAACTCGTGAGTGCCCGTTCAATCTTGTCTTCTTCGTTGTAGGTTACGAGTACCGCCGAAATTCTCTTCACACCTCAGCTTCCTCGAACTCAGGGTGTCTTTGGATGACCTCCTGCTGATTATAGTAGATTTCAATGGGTGTGGATCGATAGAAGCGGTTGAGTAGACGCGAAATTTCCGCGTCAGTTCTTCGAGCTTTCTCTCGTTCGAGCTGCCTGAGCCGCCTGACTTGGGGAACCTTAAGGAGCGCTTGAAAAAAAGAGCGGTAAAAAGGGATATCAAGGACGAGGATACGGGTGAGAAAGAGGAGGGAAAGTATGATCAGGTGGCGGCACAAATAGGTTGAGGAATGAAGGTTAATCCAGTGGAAAAGCAGTCTATTGCGAAAGGACACTGTCTCCACGAACTTCTTCTTAAAGTGGGCATTAATGGTGGAACTGCTTCGATGATAGGCAATACTGCGAGGCTCATAGTGAACTTCCCAGCCCCGTTTCCACCCCCGATAGGAGAGATCCACATCCTCCCAATGGAATGGAGACAGAAGTTCACTAAAACCACCGAGGGCTTCCAGCTTTTCTCTGCTGTAAGTGGAAAACGCGCCAACCGCGTGGGCGGACAAAAGCTTCCGCCTCTCAATCCATTCCTGGGCTGAGGAAACCGAGACATCGTAATTGGAATACAGACTCCAAAACCCTCTGCGAAAGCGGCCGAACTTTCCACCCGCGGCAAAGATAGGTCGATCCCACTCAAACACCTTAGCCGTCACGGCAAACACCTTCGGGTCATGGAAATGAAGAGCTTGAAAGACCAAATAATTTTCATCGATGCGAACGTCGTTATTGAGGAAAGCCAGCAAAGAAAATCGACAGCTTTGCAATCCGGTGTTGCAAGCGATTGCGAAACCCTGATTGTGCCTTCGTTTCACAAGACGAATGTCAGGAAATTCCGAGGGAATAGCGAGCGCGGTTTCGTCTTGACTGCCATCGTCCACGACGATGATTTCGGTTGAGCCCCCACTCTTACGGCGATAGGCCTGGGCAGCCACTTGAACGCAGGGCAAGTTTTCGCGCAGCAGATGGAGACCATTCCAGGTGGGGATGACTATGCTGACATCGAAGCTCATTTCAAGCCGATATGTGAATTACTCTACAGGAGCAAAGAATTTCCGCTCATCTCGGGAGGCTTTTCGATTTCCAGGTAGTGGAGTATGGTGGGAGCAATATCCTCTAAAGCGCCACCCTGGCGAAGTTTACTTCCGCAGTGCTCATCGACCAAAATGCAGGGGACAGGATTAGTCGTATGAGCCGTGTGGACCTCACCCGTTTTGGGGTCAATCATTTGCTCGGCATTTCCATGATCTGCGGTTACCATCATCACCCCTCCAATTTCCCGCACCTTCTCGTAGATGCGTCCCATGCAAGTGTCCACCGTCTCCACAGCCTTAACGGCTGCCTCCATCACCCCTGTGTGTCCCACCATATCAGCATTGGCAAAGTTGAGGACGACCGTGTCGTAGGAGCCGGTGTCGAGTTCATGTAAGAGCCGGTCAGTAATCTCAAAAGCACGCATCTCAGGTTTCAGATCATAAGTGGGTACCTTGGGAGAGGGGATTAGAATACGCTCTTCCCCCTCGGAGAGCTGTTCTTCGCCGCCGTTGAAAAAATAAGTCACGTGTGCGTATTTCTCCGTTTCTGCCAGCCGCAAGTTGCGCAGCTTGTTCTGGGTGAAGAGCTTGACCACAATGCGCTCCAGACGAATCGGGGAATAGGCGATGGGCACAGTAAAAGTCCGATCGTACTCGGTCATCGTCAAAAAGTGATGGACGCGACCTGGAGGGCGTGGGAAATGGTCGAACTCCTCCAGCGTAAGGGCGCGAGTCAGCTGACGCGCCCGATCAGCACGGAAGTTAAAAAAGATAGCCGCATGCCCTTCCTCGAGTCGTGCGGCAGGCTCTCCATTTTCTTCGACTACTGTAAACGGGATTATAAACTCATCGCTTACATTCTCTTGGTAAGAGGAACGTATTCCTTCAAGTGGGTCTTTGAATTTCTTTTCAGCCAGGCCCTCGACGATAGCACGGTATGCCTTCTCGGTGCGCTGCCACCGATTATCACGATCCATGGCGTAGTATCGTCCACTGACCGATGCAATCCGGCCAATGCCAATGCGCTCGGCTTGTTCTTGCAGGTGCTGAATATACTGTACGCCCCCCTTCGGGGAAGTGTCCCGCCCGTCAGTGAAGGCGTGGATGAACACTTTGTCAATTCCCTCTTGCTTGGCAAAACGCAAAAGCGCCACAAGATGGCCAAGGTGGCTGTGCACTCCCCCATCTGAAACCAATCCCAGTAAGTGAAGTGCCTTGCCCCGGGCGGTTTCCAATATGCGGCGGATCTTTTCGTTGCGGAAAAACTCGCCAGAGGCAATGGCTCGGTCAATGCGGGTGATGTCTTGATAAACGACCCGTCCGGCTCCAATGTTCAGGTGGCCGACTTCACTATTTCCCATCTGGCCTTCGGGTAAACCCACCCGTGTTCCGCTAGCTTCCAGGGAGACCCACGGATATCGGGAATAAAGCTTTTCCAGGTTGGGCAACCGAGCGTGGGCCATCGCATTTCCTTCTTTGAGATCGCTCAAACCCCAACCATCAAGCACGGCAAGGATGAGGATGGGTGGTCTCGGCATCGTTACTTAAGCTACACTGCCGCTAGGGAATAAACAACTGGCAGCTGGCAGTTGTCAGCTGCCAGAATTCAGAATTCAGAATTCAGAATTCAGAAGACTCAACACTTATGTCCTCCCTCACTAAATTAACTCGAAGCAGGCGGGGCTGGAGCCGTGAGTTTCCCTTGTTTGCACGATTATTGCAGAGGACTTCTGGATTCTGGATTCTGGATTCCGAATTCTGACAGTTGTCAGTTGAAGTCCTTCAACTGGGCGTAGACGGCTTGCGATCCTAGATCTTCTTCAATACGCAGCAGCTGGTTGTACTTGGCCATCCGATCGGTTCGACTGGCTGAACCGGTTTTGATCTGACCTGCATTGGTGGCGACCGCAAGATCAGCGATAAAGGAATCCTCTGTCTCGCCTGAGCGATGAGAGATGATGTGCGTATAGCCGTTGACCTTGGCCAGTTCGATGGCACGCAGCGTTTCTGTTAAGGTACCGATCTGGTTGAGCTTGATTAAGATCGAATTAGCCACCCCACTTTCGATTCCCTTCTGCAAACGTTTGAGGTTAGTCACGAAAAGATCGTCACCAACCAACTGGACTTGGCACCCTAGGGCTTGGGTTAGGAGCTTCCACCCGTCCCAGTCGTCTTGGCCTAGGCCGTCTTCAATCGAATAGATGGGATAACGATTGAGCCAGTCTTGGTAGAGTTCGATCATCTCCTGGGCAGTCTTGCTGCCACCGCCCGATTTAGCGAACAGATAGTGGCCTTGATTGCTATAGAATTCGCTGGCTGCAACGTCCAAGGCTAACCAAATATCCTCGCCAGGTCTGTATCCGGCTTGCTCAATGGCCAATAAGATCAACTCGACGGCCTCGTCGTTGGATTTGAGATTGGGTGCGAAGCCTCCCTCGTCTCCCACGGCGGTAGTGTACCCCTTCTGTGCCAGCACCTTCTTCAAATGATGGAAGGTTTCGACACCCATGCGAAGAGCTTCAGCAAATGTCTCCGCTTTGCCGGGCAGGATCATGAACTCCTGAAAGTCCACATTATTATCCGCGTGTGCCCCGCCGTTGACGATGTTCATCATGGGGATGGGGAGATGTGAGGCATTGGTTCCCCCTAAATATTGGTAGAGGGGAATTCCCAAGGATGCAGTGGCGGCGCGAGCACAAGCCAGAGACACGGCTAGAATGGCATTGGCTCCCAGGTTCTGTTTCGTTTCGGTTCCATCCAACTCGATCATGGTCTGATCGATCTTGATTTGATCAAACACCGACAATCCTTCCAGTCCAGGTGCGATCACCTTATGGATGTTAGCGATGGCTTTGGTGACTCCTTTGCCTAAATAGCGGTCCTGTTCCTGGTCCCGCAATTCAAGGGCCTCATGCTGTCCCGTAGAGGCTCCGGAAGGGACGGCTGCACGGCCCAAAACTCCCTCCGTGGTAATGACCTCGGCTTCAACTGTGGGATTTCCCCTGGAGTCCAGAATCTCTCTCGCATGAATTTCTTCAATGATGGGCATATTCCTTCTCCCACTGGGCGGTTTGTAATCCTGTCATCGCAGCCACAGTGCCGAGATCGTTCGTGAGGTTTCAGCCGCTCCCGGCCCCTCGTGCATTGCCATGGCGCGGCATGTTGACACGTCAAAACGGAGCGTGTCAAGATTGCTCACGTGGAAGTAAAGGTTGAGGACCAAGAGGGCGTTTTCTTCATCATTCCCTCCGGGGAGCTCTCGACCGGAGAAGGTGACAAGCGACTGCGACAGGAGTTAGACAGACTGCAGCGAGCCGGAAATACGAAGGTTGTTATAGACCTCTCCGATGTTCCCTACATCGACAGTTCCGTTCTGGGGCAACTCGTGTACGGGCATTCTGTGTTGAAAAAGGAAGGAGGCGGACTGAAGCTGCTCAATCCCTCCAAGAGGATCATGGATTTGTTGTCCCTAACTCGATTGATTAGTGTTTTTGAGATTTCCCAGAGTCGAGAAGAGGCTTTGGCGGGCTGGAAGCATTAGAGAAGCCAGAATCCAGAATTCAGAATCCAGAAGTCAGAAGTCAGAAGTCAGAAGTCAGAATGAGGAGCTACAAACCGGGAGCCAAATTCAGGTGAAAGCTTCGAACTCTTCAGTTTCAATAGCCGAGATCACACAGAAAACATGATGATTCAAAGCCAGTCCATAGATGCACAGCTTTATTCTGACTTCTGGCTTCTGGATTCTGAATTCTGGATTCTGGCTTCTGAATTCTGAATTCTGTCCCCTCACTTCCGGCGCATCCGTTCCTTCATGCGCTTCAGGCTCTCCTCGATTTGTGGAGCCGGGTGGAGATTTTGAGCTTTTTGATAGTTTTGTAGAGATTTGTTGTAATCTTTCTTTTTTTCGTAGATATAACCAAGACGATCGTACACTTCCCAATTGTCCGGCGCTAAGCTTGCACTGTTCAGGAACGCGCTTTCGGCCGCTTCCAGATTCTGGCTAAAGAGCTGGGCGAGTCCCAGGTTGAACCAAGCGTCTGCATCCTGCGCATTCTCCTTCACATAATGTTTGAGAACAACGGCTGCTTCCTTGTAGTTTTTCACTTCAAAAGCGCTGATGGCCTGTCGGTATAGCAACCGAGAGAGGTAGCGCTTCGCTTCCGAGGCGTCCGGATCCAAGGTCAGAGCTTGTTTCAGATATTTCTCCGCCTGCGTGAAATCTCCAAGTCGGTAATGAGAGATTCCCAGTTGTAGGGCGTCTTTGAGCTTTCCTCGCTGGATGGAAATCGCTTTCTGCAGATCGGAGATGGCCTGATCGAACTCATTGATGTTGTAGTAAGCAGACCCTCGTGTGTGATGCAGCTGATACTGATCGCGAGGTGAACGAGCGTAGCGCTCCCCTTTGAGCAAGGTGGCAATAGCGTCACCATATTTGCCACTGTTATAGTAGGCGAGGGCCAAGCCGTAAAAGGAAATGTAGTTGTCGCTCTTCAGCCGCAGTGCATTTTCAAAAGCCTCAATGGCTTTCTCATACTTTTTTATTCTTAAGTAGGAATCTCCCAGGATTCGATGACCACTCTCGTAATCAGGATTTGCCTTGACGATCTGTTCAAATTCCTCAATTGCTTTGGAGTACTGCCCTTGCTTGTAATGGGAAAGTGCCTTCTCGAAGTTGCTCTGGGCCATTAGAGAAGCAACTACCCAGGTGAGCAGCAGAACGGTGAAAAATTTATTTTTCACTGCCTTATTCGAATATTCCAAACGCCTTCCAGCGTTCGACTTCGGTCCGGGTAGGGATGGATATGTGCTCTACTTGCAAGTATTTGAGGCGATCAAAAACGTCAATCATAACGAAGTACGGGACGTCAGGCTGGGTTTGGATGATGACGGGCTTTTGGGGATTCTGATCCATCTTCATCTGTATGTAACCGCCCATCTCTTCCAGCGACATCGGTGTCTTGTCCACCATGTACTGTCCCTCTCCCATGATTTTGATGTGGATCGCTTCTTCGGGTTGCACATCCACTTGCGTGGGGTCATCTTTGGGGAATCTGAACTGCAGCCCTCTGGTGGTGACAAACACGGCGGTGAGCATGAAAAAGATGATAAGTAAGAAGGCGATATCGGCCATCGAAGAAGTCGGAATGTCACCTGGTGATCGAAGACGCGCTCTCAATCGCATCAGCTGCCCCTCCTGACTTTCTTGTCGGTTAACAGACCAATCCTCTTGGCACCATGGACCCGCAATTGGTCCAACACTGCATCGATCAGCTGGTAGCGGACCATGCGATCGGCTTTGATGAGAAACTCTTTGTCCGGGATCAACTCGATGATCTCCTGAGTGAGCAGGCCGACTTCTTCTGGACTGCCCAAAGGAAAGGAGGGCCGCTCACCGTCTGTAAATTGAATGGCACCGTCGGCTGTTATGGCAATAATTGCCGAATTCCTCGGTACCTCGGTTTGGATTTCCGAATCTGGAAGTTGTACCGTCGTCCGTTCCGGTGAAAAGGAGGTCGTCAGCATAAAGAAGATGATCAGCAAAAAGGCGATATCAGCCATGGAGGCGGTTGGTACCACTGGAACGATTTGACGAGACTCATGCCTTTTCTTCATACCACTTTCGTTTGCTGCCGGCTGACCTCTTCCGCTTCTATCGTCTGTCGTTGTTCTTGACCCTCGATTTCACTGAAGGTCTCTAGGAGCATGGAAGAGCTGGTTTCCATGTCGAGAACAAAGTTGGACACCTTATTATTAAAGTAGTTGTAGGCAGCCTGGACAGGCAGGGCGATAATCAAGCCGGTGGCAGTAGTGATCAGGGCTTCAGAGATACCGCCCGCCACTGCCTGAGGATTTCCCAGGCCCACCTCGGCTAGAGCTTCGAAAGAGCGGATCATTCCAGTGACTGTTCCCAGAAAGCCGAAGAGGGGTGCAATGTTGGCCACCGTGGCCAGGATCCAAAGCCCTTTCTCCAATTTTGACACTTCGTGCAGAGCCACACTTTCCATGGCTTTGTCGATTTCGGGGTGAGACTTGCCGAAACGAAGAAGCCCCGACTTCAAAGTGGTCGCGACGGGATGGTCAAACGACTCGCAAACCTCAACGGAGCGACGTAAATCTCCACCCAGCAGAGACTCACGAATTCTTGAAAAAATTTCCGCTGTGTCCCCCTTGATTCGGTTATAAGAGATGACTCTCTCAACGATGAAAATCAGGCCAAGCAGCGAGCAGAGGAAAAGCGGTATCATCATCAGACCGCCTTGTCGGACGTAAGTGAAAAGAGTTCCACCGATTGCTAGTAGCACTTATTTTTCCTCCAGTCGTTATAGCTGTACGTTTATGGGTTAACACTTTCTTAGATTCATTAAACCCTTGAAAAGTGTCAATTTTTTAAGGCAAAACCCATGATAGTGCTGGGCCCTGTTGGAAGTCAAACTGGAGTTCCCGGGTTTCCCGGCGTCAGGGGGTCAGGAGGTCAGGAAGTCAGGAAGTCAGGGGGACCTTGATGTTGAGGCGCTTGAGTTTTTCGTTCAGGGTGGTGGGATTGACACGCAGCAAGTTGGCGGCTTTTTTCTGGTTCCAATCGACCTTTTGAAGGGCGGTCATGATGAGGTTTTTCTCATACTCCAAAACCAGATCTTTCAAAGTGGCACCATTGTCCAGCAAATTCAGCTTGCCAAGACTCACCGAGGTCGAATCTAAGATTTCGCGGGGAAGTAAGTCTTGGGTGATGCCGCCCTGATTCGGAGCCAACACCACGGCTCGTTCCATCACGTTTTCCAGTTCCCGAACGTTTCCGGGCCAGTCATACTCCATCAGCAGCTTCAGCACCGACTGGTCCAAGGAGCAAACGGGACGCTCGTTCTCTTTACAAAAATGTTGCAAAAAGTGTTCGGCAAGAAGAAGAACGTCTTCTCGGCGCCGGCGAAGAGGTGGGAGAGCAATCCTGATGACGTTCAAACGGTAGTAAAGATCTTCACGGAATTCTTGATTTTCCACCGCTTGCTTAAGATCAATGTTGGTGGCGGCAATAATCCTGACATCCACCTTAATATTTTCCAGTCCACCGACACGGCGGAACTCCCTTTCCTGGATTACGCGCAGCAGTTTAGATTGGGTGTCGAGGGGCAAAGTCCCCACTTCGTCAAGAAAAATCGTTCCAGCACTGGCGACCTCGAACAGACCTTTCTTGGTAGCGGTGGCCCCCGTGAAGGCTCCTCTGACGTGACCGAAAAGCTCGCTTTCCAATAAGTCGCTGGGAATTGAACCGCTGTTGACAGCCACAAAAGGGCCATTGGAGCGAGAGCTGCAGCTGTGGATGGCTTTGGCCACTAGCTCCTTTCCCGTTCCGCTCTCTCCCGTGATCAAGACAGTACTTCGGCGCGGCGCGACTTGAGTGATCAACTCGAAGACCTGCTGCATTTGCTCGCTTTTGCCAACAATGTTCTCAAAGGTAGAACTTTCTCTGAGAGTCTTCTTAAGCCGGCGGTTTTCGATCTCCAGGCTGCGCTTCTTGAGCCCGTTCTTGACCACCAACACTAATTCCTCGTTTTTGAAGGGCTTGGTGACGAAATCAAAGGCGCCGGATTTGGTTGCCTTGACGGCATTCTCGATCGAGGCGTAGGCGGAGATCATCACCACAACTATGTCGGGATCTACCCGGAGAATTTCCTCAAGAATGGCCAACCCACCCTTTCCGGGAAGCATCAGGTCAAGAAGAACAAGATCAACACCTTCCTCTTTGGCCTTTTCGATCCCCTCTTCCCCCGTTGCAGCGGCAGTTACCTTATAGCCTTCTTCCTGGAAGAGGGTGGTGACGATTTCCCGCAAGATTTCTTCGTCATCAATGACCAGAATGGAAGTTTGTATCGACATGTGCCGGATTTTCTTAATTCACTCTTTTGATCGGGAGGTGGAGTCGAAAGGTGGTGCCCTTGCCCCGTTTGCTTTCAACGCTGATGCGCCCTGAAAGCTCCTGAATTATACCGTAGGAGACGGACAGACCGAGCCCGGTGCCCTTGCCGACGTCCTTAGTGGTGAAAAAAGGATCGTAGATTCTTTTAACGTCCTGCTCGGAAATTCCCGCACCACTGTCCTGAATTTCAACGACCAGCAGAGAATCTGTGCGGTAGGTCTTCACACTGAGTTGTCCTCCTTGGGGCATTGCGTCCTTGGCATTAAGACACAGGTTCATGAAAACCTGCTGCAGCTTGCTTCCGTTAGCCAAGGTCGGGGGCATGGTGGGGTCCAGATCCAGCTTCACATCAAGACCAGCCTTTCGAAACTGGTGATCAAGCAGCGAAAGAGTCTCCAACATCAGTGAATTGACATTGATTTCGTGAAAATCCGAGTCTTTGACTCGCGCAAAATTCAACAAATTGTTCACGATGTTCGAGGCGCGGAAGCCCTGCCTTTCAATCTTCTTCAACATTTTACGCCGCGGGTCGTCCGCAGGGATCTCTTTCAGAAGCATCTGTGAGTAACTGGAAATGGCAGTGAGTGGGGTATTGACTTCATGTGCTATGCCAGCTGCCAGAAGGCCAATGGAGCTCAGTTTTTCAGCCTGTAGAAGTTGGCTCTCCAGCTGAACCTTCTCAGTGATGTCGTCAAGGACCAGCAGCGTCCCAGTCACCACGTCGTCTTGCAAGACAAAAGGTGAAACTGTGATGTTTACCAACCGGCTGTGGCCGTCTGTGGATTGGATGTGAGTTTTATAGAGTCGGCTGGTCTCTTGGACAATCCAGGGTGGACCTTCGACAATCTTTTGCAGCGTCCGCACAAGATCTACAGGAAAAACTTCAGAGATATTCTTGCCTAAAAGCTCGTCCGCCCGCAGGCCACAGATGGTCTGCATGGAATCATTCCAAACAGTAATTTCTCCTTCCGGAGTAATAACAAGAACGCCGACCGTGATGCTTTCCACCACGTTCTCACTATAGGCCTTAAGCTGAGCTAATTCATTGGCTTTGGCCTCTAGTGAGCGATAGAGCAGGGCGTTATCAATGGCAATGGCAGCATAACGGGCCAAGGTGCCGATCAAGTCAAGATCTTCGCTGCTCAGAAATTGACCATCAAACCGTTTCCCCAAACCCAGAAATCCAATCACCCGACCCCGAACTCGGAGAGGTTGGACATAGTGCAAATCCCACTTGGACAATTGTGCTCTGACCCGGTCGACGACCTCACTGGGTGGCAATAAAAACAGGGGATTCAGTTCCCGATCAAAATCGGAAAAGATGGTGTCCGGAATAACCAGTTCAGTGGTTTTGCTCGTGCCGACTGGAAGATGCTGGGCGTGAAAAAGACGATACAGGTCTCCTTGTGCATCGTCCCGCAGAAAAAGCGCTATTGGAGCCACATTCAGGGTCTTGCGCAGTCGGGTTGAGATCCTCTCTGTGAGTGAAGAAAGCCCGATTTCCGAGCGCAGAGTTTTACCGAAGTCGGCTAGCGATTGGCGGTAGTCATACTCCTCTCGGTAAAAATAGCGGTCGATTTGGTCCTGAATCTTGTTTTTCAAGGGGGCAAATAGAAAGGCCACCAGAAGAGCTGATAGGGCAAAAAGTACAAAGCCTGATTCCGGGGAAAAGCCTTGGATGACCCGGCCAATCGACAGAACGATAACCACATACAGTCCTAAAAGGGCTGAGCTGGCCAGCACATAGGCGGCACCCTGCTTGAAAATCAGCGCCACGTCCATGAGTCTGTGCTTGGTGATGGCGTAGCCGAAGCTCAGAGGAATGAGCACCAATCCGAGAATGGAAGCTTCCATATAGGGGGAAATCGGCAAGCCGATCAAAAAAGGCACAGCATACAAACACAGAAAGGGAAGGATGGCGATTAGAGTTCCGCGCGTCACCCATTTCATCTGCAGCCGTTGGATAGGGGAGGGCGCTTGGCGACGAGAATAAACAAGGGCCAGGGTCCCGAGCAGAAAGAAAGTCATGAAATGACTCAAGTGAACCTTGTCCAAAAAGTGTTCAATACCCTCGGTGCGGGGTAAACCAAGCGGCTTCAGGCTGCCCGAAAACCAAAGTGCCTGAAACCCCAGTAAAAAGAGCGATGGTAGGTAAAACAGGAATCTCAAAGAAGGCCAGTTTCTGACCAGAGAAAGTGGTTGGGGGAAATAACAGCAAAAGTGAACAAAAAGTGGAGGCAGCAGTACAAAAGCCGTGGCGGACGACCAGTAGATAAGCAGGTCGAAGGTGTCGGCACGTCCTGAATAACGGTAGAGATAGAGTACAAAGGCGACCAAACAGATCAGGTAAAAGTGAAAAGCCCCTTGTGCCTTCCAGCTGCGCAGGAAGATCAAGAGGCCGATCCCCAGGTGAGTGAAGGCAACCAGGGCAAGCAAGAAGTCAGTAAAACTGGTGCGCCGCTGGAGTTGAATCTCGATAGGATACGACAGCCGAGAACCAGATCCTGCCTTTTCCAGCAAATAGGTTGCTTGGGTGCCGGGGGGCAAGATTCCCGCCAGCAGCTCAACCACTTCGGTGTAATCGTCAAGGTTGCGGATGGGCATACCATTAATGCTAACCAGCCGGTCGCCGCTGCCCAGACCACTCCTGGTTGCTATTAGCCGAGGAGCTTCCAGTGACTTCACTTCCACTCCCCGGGGCGTCTGAGTCCAATTGACACCGTCGGAAGGCTCCCTCCATTGCATCCGGTCCAGTAAATTGAGTAACCCGACGTAAATGGACAACGCAGATAGGATCAGGAC
>JALLOL010000242.1 GCA_027717875.1 Acidobacteria bacterium AH-259-L09
GTCCCATGGTCATTCCGTTGTTCATATAAACCTCCATAATCAGAAAAAAATTATTGGATCCCGGGCATCCCCCTCGCCAAAGAATTCTAACTCATTATCACTCGAGAAGAGCGTTAAATCTGAGGAGCAGAGGGGTGAAAAGGGGCCGTGTCTTTAAAATTTAAATCTTGCGCACAAAATTTAAATTTTAAAGACACGGCCCCTTTTCACCCCAAGTAAGGGATCGTTTGGGGACCTTGGGGTAGGGCACACAGTCGAGCCTGATCTCCATATTCGCCCAAAGCCATCTCAACCGTTTTTTCAATATCTTCAATGGGATCCAAATGAGCGGCTCGTACCTGCTCGGGTTTGAGATAGGACGACTTTAGATACACCTTGGCGCGCAGCTGGATTTGAGCCTGCAGCTGGACCTGCCACTGATCGTGACAGGCATATCCGGGGGAGCTAATCATTTCCAATAGCTCCGCCGGGCTATTGGCCGAGGCCAGAATTTTCTTGTATTCCCCCTGCTCCGGAATGCCCTCAGAGCACTCTGCCGCGCAAATGATGCTTCCTCCCTGGCGGACTACCCGAGCTGCAGCTGACATCCCTTTAACCGCCTGGTAGAGATTCAAGTCCAGTGGATAGCCGCTATTGGTTGTGATCACCACATCGAACGCCTCCGGCACAGCGCGCATGGCTGTTTTCCTGGCGAACTCACAAGCGACTTTGTGGGCCGCGAACAACTCACCGGCATAAACACCGGTGATCTGGTGGTCCCGGTTGATGGTCACGTCGACACTGAAATCGACACCGCTGTGGCGAGCAATCTCCCGGATGGCATCGTGAATCGGGTTGCCCTCAGTCATGCCCCAGGTCGCATTGGGGTCCCCGATCAATCGAGCTCCGTGCAGTTCAATGATCGTCTTGAAACCCCCCAGCCCTGGTGCGACCATCTTCGGTCCACCGCTGAAACCGGCAAAGAAATGAGGTTCGACGAAACCGGTCGTGATCCTCACATCGCTCTCAATCCAGCAGCGGTTTAGCCAGATGGGTATGCCGTCTGAAGTCTGTCCCACCTGCTTCAAAACTTGGTCATCAAAGGCAGAGTGGTTGATGACCTCATACTTACCGGTGATCTCACTGCCCAGTATCTGCTCCAGTTCCTCTGGAGTGTTGGCGCGGTGCGTTCCGGTGGCCACAATAATGACGATCTGTTTGGTGGGAACATGAGCCAGCTCCTCTAAAAGGATTGGCAAAACCCGGCTGCTCGGCATGGGACGGGTGATATCGCAGACCGAGATGGCCACCCTCTGATCAGCACGCACCAGAGAGTGAAGCGCGGGCTTATCAATGGGACTGCGCAAAGCTGCGCGCAGAGCTTCAGACTCGTCGGACAAACCAGGGACATAGGTAGGCTCGATCACGGTAGTTCGATCGTCCGGGAGATCCACGGCGAGTCCCGTCCGGCCGTAAGCCAAGTTGACAAGCATTGTAAGTCCTCGACAGGTGACGAATTAGCACTCTGCGTCAGAATCCAGAATCCAGAATCCAGAAGCTCACGACTCAGAATTCAGAACTCAGAACTCAAAACTCAGAACTCATAGCTCAAAAGCTCACAGCTCAATCTAAACATCGCAGATGCGAAAACCTTGTGCCAGTGAACTCAGTGGGTCACGAGTGGGAATGAACTCCTGCCCCAAAAAGCCTGTGTACCCAGTCTCCAGAATGGCTGTGATAATCGCCGGGTAGTATAATTCCTGTGTCTCATCGATCTCATGGCGACCGGGAACGCCACCGGTGTGGTAATGAGCGATGTAGTCTTTGTTCTCCCGAAGGGTCCGGATCACATCTCCTTCCATAATCTGCATGTGGTAAATATCATAGAGAAGCTTGAAGCGAGGTGAGCCGACCCTTTTTATCAGTTCCAAGCACCAGGCGCTGCTGTCTGCCATATAGTCTTTGTGATTGACCTTGCTGTTTAGGGCCTCAATGCAGATGGTGATACCTTTCTTTTCGGCAAACCCGATTACCCGTTTGATGCCGATGAGACAGTTCTCCAATCCCTCGTCGTCCGGCATGCCGTTTCGGTTGCCAGAAAAGCAGATGACATTGGGAATCCCTTCGGCCGCAGCAAATTCAATGTTTTTTCGCAGGTCTCGCTCACAACGATCGTGGTTTTCCTTGCGGTTCAGGCAATCCGCAATAGGCCCGGCGCCCCAGGTCATGCCGCAGGTGAGACCGTAGTTTTTGACCACCTTAAACTGCTCAGGGCCGATCAGTTCGACCGATTTCAGCCCGATCCTGGCGGCTCCTGCTGCCAACTCTTCCAGCGGCGTTTTCTTGTAGCACCATTGACAAGCCGATTGTTTGATATTGCCTTTGACTTTGTAAGGCTCTTCCAGTCCAGCAGCTGCCGCGGCGCGAGAGGAGGCCCATGTGGCTGCCGCTCCCGCCCCCACGGTCTGCAGCACCGAACGACGACTCCATTTTTTCTGGTTCTTTTTCATACGCTGCATCCTTTCGGTTGAATATTTTCAATCTGATTTATAGCACCCAAGCTAGGGAAAATCCACCCATCGAGAGCACCTTAGGCGACGCCCCTGCTATCGGGCGGAGACCGCGTTGCTCGGCTTGGAAGCCAACGAGGTACAGAGCGCTTGTAGGTAAGGTAACTCGACCCAAAGCGATTTTCAAGAGCTGGTTCTTCATAGAGCATAACGAAGAGATGCATCACCACGAAAAAGATGAGCGCCAAGGCCGAAATCGATGCCGAACGAAGTATCAGGCCGAAACCGAGGATCAGGCTCAAACCACCGATGTACATCGGATTGCGAACCAACCGATATGGCCCAGTTGCTACGAACTCGCGAGGAGGATCGAACGGTGCCGGTGTTCCCCGGCCTCTCTTCACGAAGAGGATCACACAGCTCAAAGCAAGGAGCGCTCCAGTAACCGCTAGGACAGCGCCTATGGGTCGGACCCATATTGGTAGGAGAAGACCGAGCCTGGCATCGAGTGGCCTGAGGGAAATCGCGAGCCAAACCCAGAGGGCAATAAAGCCGGTCGCGTAGAGCGCCGCACGAAAGGCTACGAACATCTGTTTCACGGCCGCGTCTCCGCGTTTCCCATCGACCTGCAGGCGCAAATGACTCCACCAAGCCTGCACTGGATTTATTCGAGTCCAACCCGGTTTTTGTCCCACCCGAGCTCAATCCCGTGGGCGCGCGTTCAGGCCGAAGTCGCGTTCGACGCTTCGGTACCAGGGGTCGTCGTCAGCAGCGCCCCAGTCAACCCACTGTTCGTCGGTCATGGAGGCCCGCCATTGGAGGAAGGGCTCGGCATCGGGTCCAACGGGATGCCGCAGTTGACAAGTGTCGCTTTCGATGATGTCGAGAATCTTCTGTCCGACCAGCAACGGTGATGCTGGGTTTTGCAGTGACACGGTGAACAGACCGGCCATACGGCGCGTGTGCGGGTAGAGGGAGGTTTTGGACTGGTCCCCGACTCTTCTGGCCATGGCTGTGTCAATGATGCCTGGCTGGACGATCACCACCCGGATGTTGAACATCTTTGTCTCCTGCGCGAGTGCCTCGCTGAGCGCTTCCAGCGCAAACTTCGAAGCCGCGTAGGACCCCAGCGGGGAAGACGAAATGCGGCCAGCAACTGAGGTTACGTTGATGATGGACCCACTCTTGCGTGCACGCATCTGGGGTAACACGGCCTGGATACAGCGTAGCGCGCCGAAGTAATTCGTCTCCATCACCGCCCGGAAATCGGAGATATCCAGTTCTTCGATGGAGCCGATGCGTTCGATCCCGGCGTTGTTGACGAGGACTTCGATGGGGCCGTTCTCCTTTTGAATCGCGCCGATGGCCTCCGTTACAGAATCGTCGGAATCCACGTCCAAGATTGAAACTTTGATCGGCAATGATTCTTTTTCCGCCGTCTGCGCGAGCTCCGGTGAACGATTTGGGTTGCGCATCGTCGCATAGACTGTGTGCCCGGCCCGGC
>JALLOL010000230.1 GCA_027717875.1 Acidobacteria bacterium AH-259-L09
GAAGGAGGTCAAAAAAACACAAACAGAGCCGCGACTGTCAGAGGATGTCGCAAGCGAAGAGCCGACCGTCGAGCTTCTATAGGGTCTCCGCCTCCCTGGTTAATCTTTTCCACATTGATCCAGTATTTAGCTCTTCTACCCAATACTCCAGATAATCATGGTCTAGTCTTTCAAATTGCACTTCATACACCCGCAGAGCATCCACAAAATGCTTTTCGCTGCCACCCAAAAGTTTGGCCCATCTTAATTTTGCAAGAATCGTATCTTCAGGACTTGAAACCTGAATCTGGATTCCCATGACATCTTCAAGACACCGGCGTGCAAAACGTGATCGATCAAAGGCTTCATCGGTTAATATCCAAAAATCAACTTTGTCTCCTTCTTGTACTTCGATGAGATTGAACATATTCTTCCCGTCGATGGCATCAAAAATGCTGTTTTCATCCAAGTAAAAATCAGGCGGCCTAAAAGCCTCGACTAAGTATCTTACTGCTGCTTTTTCAATAGCGACCACGAGGTCGATATCATGGGTAGATCGTGGTTCGCCTTGCAGGCTTGAGGCGATGGAACCTGTTGTCATGTAATCGATTCCGGCGTCTTCAAGTGTTTGAATCACTTTTTTTAATAATTCCTGTTGTGACACTTATCAAGACGCTCCAAAAGTAGTTCGTTGAATTCGTCGTCGGACAAATTGGGAAATCTTTTCCGCAAGCCGTGAATAAAAAGTTGCCGAGTAAACTCAGACAATTCGAAAGCTTTGAGCAGCCTTCTTTCGGGCGGCATTTGTCGAAGTATTCGGATGTCGATTTTATGGTTGGAGTGTTTTCTCATGTTCCCTTTTGACCCTTCTCGCTCAAGCTTCATTGTATCTTGCTCAGCCGGCTTACCCCTAGCCGGATTATTCATAAATCTGGTTATCCAGTTAAGTCAGAAAGTTGGGAACGTGGAACAGAGCCGCGACCACAAGAGGGTGTCGCAAAAGGCCGATATTTTCGGGCACGTTGCGTAGGGGCGACCCGGCGGGTCGCCCGAACCGGACGCCTGGCGCCGTTCCGACGGTTCGGGCGAGCCACCGGCTCGCCCCTTACCAGGCCGGCGCTTTCGCTGCTTCGTGATGAGAACCTATGAATAATCCGGGTTAAACGATGCTTGACATAACGTACGTTTTCTCGTACGATTATGACCATGAAGACGATCACGGTGAGCCAAGCAAGGGCGAAACTTTACCGCCTGCTCGAGGAGACAGCGGTTTCGAGCGAACCCATCCAAATCACTGGCAAGAGGGCGAACGCCGTTCTCATCTCCGAGGACGACTGGCGGGCCATCCAGGAGACCCTTTACCTATTGTCTCTCCCTGGTATGCGTGACTCCATTCGCAAGGGTCTGGCCACTCCCATTGAGGACTGCGTCGAGGCCCTGGAGTGGTGACACATTGGCGGGTCGTCTTCACCCGCCAGGCGCAAAAGGACGCCAAGAAGATCTCCGCCGCCGGTCTCCGGCCCAAGGTGGAATATCTCTTGGACATCTTGAGTACTGATCCTTTCCAGAGCCCTCCTCGCTTCGAAAAGCTGGTCGGCGACCTGGAAGGCGCTTTCTCCCGGCGCATCAACATCCACCACCGCTTGATCTATCAAATTCACGAGCAGGACAAGGTCGTCAAGGTCCTGCGCATGTGGACACACTACCAATAGCCCACGGGCAGAGAAGCGCGTTTATGATCTTCCCCCACAAAAATCAGGCGGCGAAGGCGGGACCAAGACATCAGCGATCTCCTTGCGGTAGGCTCGGTGCTTTATGGGATTAGGAGAGCTCCCATCCCGACAGGCGGATTCTAACATAGCGCTCGCCGCCTATTCCAGGTGGGTGCCTACCTAAAAGCGTGCGTTTACATGCGAGCGTCCTGCCGGGGAAGCTGGCCCTTCCAAGCTAAAATTCGATCATCGGCCGTGATCAGGGTGGCCCGGTGGATCCCAGCAGTCGCGGTAATGATACGGTCGGCTGGATCCGGGTGGAAGTCCGAGATAGCGGCAGCGGCGATACCGATGTCCCCGGTGACGGGGATCTCACACAGCCCCAGATCCAGCACCTGATGTCGCCAGGAACTGAGGGGCTGCGCCAGCTCCACACGACCTTTTTTTTGCAGCATGGCAATTTCCCAAAAGGATATGGCGGAGACGGCCAGACGCTCGATTTTGAGGGCTTCATCAGCCAGGCGTCGGGTGCTTTCACCTAGCAGATCCTCGGCTTCCAGGAGCCAGAGGAGCACGTGCGTGTCCAGGACGATCAACGGGCGGCCTCCCACGCGACGTCTATCGGGGAAACGATGTCACCTTTGATGGTAATCGAACCCTTTAGCGCACCAAAAAGGGAATCCGGCGTCTCCCGGTAGGGAACCAGTTTGCTGACCGGCTTCCCGTTTTTGGTAATAAGGATGGGCTCGCCGCTCAGGGCTACTTCGTCCATCAGTTTCAGACATTTTGCCTTGAATTCCGAAGCCTTTACTGTTCGCATGATCTGACCATGGACATGACTATGGTAACATACTCTTCTCGGGTCCACAAGAGGTGGATGGTTGTGATCGTTGCGGCCCCTTCTTCAGACGATGTCTTCGACCTTGAACTGAAGTTTTTCGAAGGCCTCTTTGGAGATGGTTCCCTGGCGTCCCGATTCCAACCGACGCGCCAAATACTCATCACCTTTCTGGGCAAAATCGTAGGTCCGCGTCGAGCCGTCTTTCAGCTTCACAATCACCCGGGTGTCGGGCTCCGGAAAGCTTGATTCAGTCTTTCCCGGTTTTTTATCGTGGATGGATTCAAATTTAATGTCGTCAATGGGATACCAGAACTTGTAAGAGAGGGCTTCTTGGTCCTTTTGTGACTCCGGTTTCTCCACGATCCACTTGAAATCTTCGTGTCTCAGGGCGATTTCTTCATCTCCCCGGCGAATAATCAGCTGGGCAACCTGATCCTGCTCAACATCGAGTACCTCCTTGTCCCGAAACTCCCAGACTTTTTCATTTAGCTTCTCAAAGACGTCTTCTTTCACGGTGAACACTGGGGAACGATCGGGATTCCGGGCCAGGTAGTCCTCTTCCTTTTTCTTGCCCAGCTCCAATGTCCTCCAGCGATCTTCACCCTCCTGCCGAACTCGCACGCTCACCTTGGGTTTATCCAAGCCGTAGGATTTAAGCTCTTCAGGCTGCTCCGACACAAATTCTTGAGCCTCGGCAAACTCCAGTTTTGAGAGCAGACTGCTGACGGAACTCTGATCGGCGCGCTCCTGAAGCGGAGACTCCAAAACCCAATATTCATCCTGCTTGGTAAGTCGAATTTCATTGGACGGATTGATTATCTCAATGGCTTGAACCTTGCTCCTCTCAAAGGCAAGCACCTTCTTGCTGCGCCAGTCGCTCAAGTCCTTATCGGCAGTGGAGAAGATGTAGTCGGAAGTCAGAAAGACGGTGGGATCCCCTTGGACCTGGACATAGATCTTATTTCCAGTGAAGTCCTTGCCGCCAATCAGTAACTTCTTCTCCTCCTCTTCACCCCGGACTTTTAAGGTCATTCGTGGCTCCTTGAGCCCATACTTGTCGACCTCGTTACCCCCTTCTGGGAAAGTCCGATCCCTGCGAGCGAGTTCAAGATTGCGAAGCAGCGAATCGACGGTATTGCGATCAGCGGAAGTTTCAACGGGCTGCTTAATCGCCCAGTCCTCCCCTTCCTTTTTCATCGTGATCGGCTCTTTGTCGGGACGCGAGATCTCAACCGAGGTGATCTCCTCTTGCTTCATGCGGAGAAGGCTTTCTTCCAGCTCTTTCGCCTCCTCCCTCTTTTCCTGGCCTTTGATCTCGTAGAAGTACACAAAAGCAGCCAAAGCCAGGAACATGGCAAAAAGCACCAGTATTGTTTTCATAACAACGGCTCTTTTTTCTTATCTTCTTCGATACCAAACACTGATGCCTAAAACCAATGTGGCCAAAGGCAAAAGCACCACGGTGCCCCAGAAAAGCAGCCTCGATTGAGTGAACGTGACTTCAATTCGCCGATTTTCCGGATCCTTGGCCCGAATGGCAATAAGATCGGTTTCC
>JALLOL010000231.1 GCA_027717875.1 Acidobacteria bacterium AH-259-L09
GAGCCCAATTGACGACTACAAGGATTTTTAAATGCCAAGAGCACATTCTAAAAAAGTCAGGATCACTTCAACCGGAATCTATCTGCCGGACACTGTTTATACCAATGAGCAAATTATTGAACGTATAAAAAAGACAATCAATAATCCTGAAGATCCTCGTCTGCGGGACCTTGATGCAGAAAAAATTGCTGCAAATACAGGGATAACCACGCGCCACTATGCGGATATGACAAGGGAAGAAAATCCGGAAACGGCGGTCAATATGTCCTGCATAGCATTAAAGCAGGCTTTGAAACATGCAGAATGGAATGTGCTTGACCTGGATTTCATAATCTTCGCTACAGTTAGTGTTGGCAATAACCCCGGTGATCATTTAATCCCCTCTGCAGCCTGTCATTTGCAGCAGGAGATAGGGGCCTATAATTCTATGGCTTACGATTTAAAAGCGGCATGTTCCGGTTGGGTTTATGCGATGAGTCAGGCCATTGCAAACATCGAAGCTGGATTGGCAGCAAAAGGAGCTGTTATTTGTACGGAAACACAGGAACGCGGGCTGGATTATTCTGACCCTGCATCATGCGTGTTGATGGGTGATGTAGCGACTGCAACATTAGTGGAGAAGTCAGAGAATCCAGATGTCTTGTTTCTGCATCTGGAGGCAAACTCCAAAAGGCACCTCAAGGGGCTTCTCAGGCTTAATGATGCAAATGTCTATAATGATAAGAATAGTCTGACCCGACCCGTTTTCAGGTTAAAAGGAACAGCGGTCTATAAAGAAGGTATCCGGAAGATGTCGAGGCTGGTTCAGGACACACTTCAAGCAACCGGGCTGAGCATTGATGATGTCGATCATTTTATCTTCCATCAGGCGAACGGCTCCATGTTAAAACGTGTCGCCAAAATGACCGGAATTCCGGCTGAAAAAAACCTCATGAACATTCAAAAGATAGGGAACACAACATCGGGCACAATTCCATCTGTATTACATATGTTTTTAGAAGATGGGACCATTCAACGTCATCAGAAAGTTCTGTTTGTTTCATTTGGTGGCGGGCTGACATCCGGTGCTCTCTTGATGAATATCTAGATCGACGCTTCTTTAATCATCTGGTCCTTGCGGTTTGGAGAATGTGGGAGGGGCCTCAGGCCGCGAAGATGGAACTGTGTGATTTCCATTGCCTTCATCCCCATAAAGGCCTAACATCTAGCACAAGTCACGCCCGTATTGAGGGGGAGTCAAACAGTGATTGGCAAGACACTTTCTCACTACAAAGTCATCGAGAAGATCGGCCAGGGCGGCATGGGGGAGGTGTACAATGAATTCCCTTGTGCTAGCGCTAGGACATGATGTAAGAGTGGGATGACTCCACTTCCTCCAATGAGGAGGTACTTTATGCCAACCAGAACGATTATCTGATGGACGTCAACTACATTTCCCTACCGCAGGGAAATGTAATTGTCGCCCATCAGATTATCGCCATGTTACTGGCAATACTAATGCTCTTCACTGCCTATGCAGCAGCACGTGCCGGTCAAACTGAGGAAGTTCAGGCTTTGTTGGATGCGGGCGCAGACGTGAATGGAAAGGACAAGGATGGACAAACCGCTTTGATGTGGGCGGCATTTATGGGACACACCGAAATCGTCGAGTTGCTCAGGAAGTCTGGAACTGAGCTATCAGCTTGGGATGAATATTTGCAAGTGAGAAGCCGGTTCTATTACCTCGACCAACAAGATTTCAATGATATTTCTTGTAAGGTGGAGGCTCCTACGCTTACAAACCTTATAAGCCAGGCACAATTGGCACTGACACCATTTAAAGACAATTTGGAAATCCAAGATAACTTGTCAGACTTTAGGTTAAACTTTAATAAGAGTACCGGACTCCTTATAGACTCACCAAAGCTTGATATAAAAATCACATCAGAAAGCGGCATGCCAGATCCGGCAAGGTTAAGATCTGGAATTCAAAGCCTGAAAACTCATTTTAAACGATTACTTCAGTTTAAGGCCTCCTGAGGTTGTCGGTGAGAAATTTAGTGGAAGGCCTTTAGTTGAGTCACACCTTGCGAAGATCCCCAAGGAACAACCGACCAGCATCGTGACACCGAATGAAAAGTTACCATGTTCTGCTCCTTTTGTGGTCAGTATTTCAGGGTTGATGACAATCACATTCTCTTAGGAGGAGAACATGAATAGTAACAAATTGTATGTGGGGGGGTTACCCTATCAGGTGACCGAAGATCAGCTAAAGGAGATCTTTTCGGCACACGGAACTGTCGAATCAGCCAAGGTCATCACTGACCGGATGACTGGTCGGTCAAAGGGCTTTGGTTTTGTGGAAATGAGTTCTCAGTCCGAAGCTGAAGAGGCGATTCAGAAACTGAATGGCACTGACCTAGAAGGGCGGAGCATTACGGTAAACGAGGCCAAACCTCAGCAGCCGCGATCCAGTGGCGGTGGAGGAAGAGGGGACTACGGGCGCAACCGCTGGTAGTCTTCAGCTCTGAGGTCTGAGTCAAAACAAGAGGCGCAGGTCGGTTCGCCTCTTCTAAATTGTCTCTCTCTATGATGCTCTACCAACTCTACCCACCGCGATCATAAGGTCCATAGCCTCCTCGGTCATGAACGGCTCACCAGTCCTTTGGGCCGCTTCTTCCCCCGGTCATCTCGCAATAATTCAAACAACTCCGCAACCCCAATTGATTTCACTCTCCCATCACTACTGTCCGGTTTATTTTTGGATAGTGGGCGCAAAGCCTGATGGGATGGGTATTTCAGGAGATCTGTGAAAAAGGGGGCCTGTTTTCAGCATGGCTTCTGCCAGAAAGACCTCTCCCATCCCTCCTTCGCCGAGCTTTTCTAGGATTTTGTAATGGGAGATGGTCTTGCCAATCACGCTTGTCTCCTCCCCGACTTGACTTCTTGTTGATGGTAGACCTTCAGGGGGTGAAAGGCAATGGAAATTGCCGAGCTTCAAGGTGGAACGATGCGCCGGTGTTCGCACTCACGTCCCGTTGCTTTAATGTCCAGGACTTTACGGAACAACCTCAACACCCTTCCAAAAGGCGATATGGTCTTTGATCTCCGCTGCTGCCTCCTTGGGTTGTGGGTAGTACCAGGCGGCATCCTCATTCCGTTGCCCACTCACTGTGATGTGGTAGTAACTGGCTTGCCCCTTCCAAGAACAGGTGGTGTGCGTGGCGCTTTCTTCAAAATATTCCCTGTTGATGGACTCAGGTGAGAAATAATGATTGCCTTCCACCACAATGGTCTGGTCACTTTGGGCGAGAGTGACATTTTTCCAAACGGCTCTCATCGAGCAGCACCTCCTTCTACCTCGTATATGTCATACATCGCATAATTTCCAGGCTGACGATGCTTGGGCGGTCCACTCAAGGCTCCAACCCCATGCGCCGCAGCAGGGAAGTCCGAGTCAACTCAGACCCTCAACCCCAGACGGAGGAGGACTTGGTGGTTTAGGTGGTGGCTGAGGTGGCGTTGGCGGTTTTGGCGGAGGTGGCCTCTCGTTCATGATATGCAAATCATTATACGCCCCTTGGCTTCTCTTCCTCGTATAATCAACCTACCACGCAACAAAATCCCCATTCTGTCAACTTCAGGTAAAGAAAGAAAAACAATCTCAGGCAAGAATCTCAGAACGTCACTTTTCGGTGATCATTGACAGAGGGGGAATCAATAGGCTTTACAATCTTTAAGGTAAATATCTATTTGGGCCTCTGTACGCATACTTTGAATTGACTGTTTAGAATGGCTAACTATATGACTTGGAAAGACAATAGAACCTATTTCTTGGAAGGACACTGAAACGTTCGTTTCTACGTTGACCAGGGGTTGATTAATGCTCATATTAGCATCTGTCAGGATCAGTTTGCCGTCAGCGGTTTTTACATGGTTCTCCTTTGAAAGTATTTCGCCACCCATTTCTGTTTGTTTCCTTTCAATTTGATTGCCGGAATAGATTTCTATAACCTCAATTCCTTCTTTCCTGTAAATGAATGTGTATACACCGTTATCTTCGACGACCTGAGTTATTTCATCTTGCTTCTTTGGAAA
>JALLOL010000232.1 GCA_027717875.1 Acidobacteria bacterium AH-259-L09
GTAAAAGCGTATTCACAGACCAATGGGCGAAATATGAGCTTTGAAAAAACGGACACCACATTGGATGACGCGTCCAGCCCAGGGAAACCTGAGCTCATCCAAGGAGAGGGCTTTCATTCAAGAGAAGATTACGCGAAAACAGAGACAAAAATGAACCCAGTTGTGGAATTAAACGGCCTGAGCGTCAGCTTCGGTAAGCGAACGATCCTGAAGGATCTAAATGGCTCCTTGTCGGGCCGAGCCATTGGTCTTCTCGGGCCCAACGGAGCAGGTAAGACGACCCTGCTGCGCACCCTTTTACGCTTTCACCCTTCGTCGCAAGGAACGGCACGGATCTTCGGACATGACATCCACACCAATGCAAAGAAGATCCGAGGTTTGATCGGCTATATGCCCGAAGAAGATTCTTTCATCCCACGGATGAGCGCGGTCCGATTCGTTCGCTTGATGGCAGAGCTTTCCGGCCTCTCTCCGACAGAGGCCATGGAACGAACACATGAAGCTTTGTTTTATGTTGGCTTGGGGGAGGCACGATACCGGAAACTCGAGACCTACTCGCTTGGCATGAAACAGCTTGCCAAGTTGGCCCAGGCCATTGTCCACGGACCGCGGCTTCTCATTCTGGATGAGCCGACGAATGGTTTAGATCCTCCCGCCCGGCAAAGAATGCTCCGCTTGATTCGCGATATCCGGGACAGTGGCGAGGTTCACTTAATCATCTCCTCTCATTTACTTCGAGATATTGAGGAATGCTGCGAGGAGGTGTTGATCCTGAAAGAGGGAGAAATTGTCGTCTATTGCAACTTAGAGAAAGAACGAAAAGCCAATCTCAAGTTCCTGGAAATGGAAATTCGGGGGGACGATGGAACTTTTGTCCCAATGGTCGAGAAATTGGGCTGCCAGTGCGCACAACTGGCAAAGAGAAAAATCAAAATGGTCTTGCCCGAAGGTATTGAAATTCGAGATCTGTATGGTCTGGCTGCCCAACGCCAGGTTCAGATTCGACGCCTGAATTACAAGCGGGACTCTCTCCAAGACATTTTCCTGAAGGCAATGGAGGGAACACATGGCCGTCTATAAGCGCAGTTACCGCAGATTCGGGGGAGGACTCACGCCTGAGTGGTCCCGGTTCCTGATCCTTCCTCGCTATGCCTGCCAAGATGTTCTCCGCTCAAGATTGCTACTTGCGTTTTTCGTGGTCTGCTTTGCGTTCCCCGTGGGTGCGGCTGTGCTCATATACCTGCGCCACAATCTGAGCGCTCTGGGTCTACTCAACCTCTCCGTGGCAGACCTCATCTCCATCGACAATAAATTCTTTGTCAGGTTTTTGTCTTTCCAGGGGACGATGGCATTTCTTCTGAGTGCCTTTGTGGGACCTGGACTGGTTTCTGCAGACCTTGCCAACAACGCCCTGCCCCTTTATTTCTGCCGACCTTTCTCCCGGACCGAATATGTGGTCGGGAAGATGTGTGTACTCGTCATCCTCTTGTCTCTGATTACGTGGATTCCAGGACTCCTACTTTTCCTTCTCCAATCAAATCTCGAGGGTACAACCTGGCTCTATGAGAATCTATGGATTGCAGCGGCGGTCTTTCTTGGCTTCTGGATTTGGATTCTTATTCTCTCACTGCTGACACTGGCCTTGTCTGCCTGGGTCAAGTGGAGACCGATAGCTGGTGCGCTGCTCTTTGGGGTCTTCTTCGTGGCCGCCGGATTTGGAAAAGCGATCAATAACATCTTTTACACGCGCTGGGGAAACTTGATCAATATGCGTGAGCTGATCGACACGGTCTGGTCACACCTTTTCGGGTTACCTGGCCGTACGGCAGTGCCGCTTTGGAGTGCTTGGGTGGCGCTGCTGGCAATCTGCATCCTCTGTCTGGGGTTCTTGTATCGCAAGGTCCGTGCCTATGAGGTAGTTCGGTGATGCATCAAGGCGACGGTCAAAGAATCATCTTTGACAATGTCTCAAAGTTTTATGGAGAGGTCCTTGGAATCAACAGGGTCAATCTCTCGATCCCGCCTGGGATCACCAGCCTGGTAGGTCCCAATGCCTCCGGGAAGACCACTATCCTGAACCTGATGACTGGTCTCATCCGCCCCACTCGTGGGCAAATCCGAGTTCTGGGAATTCCACCGGATCGCCCAGAGGAACTTTTCCACAAAGTGGGCTACTGTACCCAATACGACTCTTTTCCCAAAGGTCTCACAGGATACCAGTTTCTCTACTCATTTCTTCGAGTTCATGGACATGACGGCGTCCAGGCCGAACAGCTCACCTGCACCGCACTGGAGCGTGTCAAGATGTTGGATGCTGCGGGCAGACGGGTCGCGGGATACAGCAAAGGGATGCGTCAACGGATCAAACTGGCTCAAGCAATTTGCCACCTACCCTCGGTCCTCATCCTGGACGAGCCGCTCAATGGGCTTGATCCTATGGCCCGATCTGAGATGATTACTCTCTTTCAGGAACTCGGAAAAGCAGGGCTCCACATTATCGTCTCCAGTCACATCCTCCACGAGGTGGACATGATCTCCGATCGGGTGATCCTTTTGAATCATGGCTATGTCGTGGCGGAAGGAGATATCCAGGGAGTTCGCAGCGAAATGGAGGAGCATCCGATGCAGATCCTCGTGCGCTGCAGCAAACCGGCTCATCTGGCCTCCAGGATCTTTCACCAGGATCATGTTGTGGAGGTTAAGCTTCACGACGACGGTCAAGGACTTTTTGTGCGCACGCGCAACGCCGACCGTTTTTACCTGTTGCTGAACGAGGTCGTTGTGCAGGACGATCTCGTCATCGAAGCAGTTGCTCCCGCAGACGAAGACGTCCGCTCCGTTTACGAATACTTGATTGGGACAGATGGAGGAACCCGATGAGGTCACAAGAAGCGAACTCTTCCCTTTTGAATCGTGTGTCAGAGCTACCGTGGGGCCGCTGGTACCGACAAATTCTTGCCATCCTGAGGCTGGAACTTAAAAGAAATCTCTTCTCGACAAGAGCCATTCCCATCTACCTACTGGCTGTAGCTCCTGTTCTGCTTTTTGGCGCGCGGGTCCTGGTGCCGCTGCCGGCAAGAGTGGTGAATGACCTCGGCGCATCCAGCGTTGCCTATGCCATCAAGTATCGGTCGTTTTTCCTGAGGTTTGCTGTCTTTTTTGGCTGTGTGGGAATTTTTATGAATCTGTTCCGTGGAGAGCTCTTGGAGAAGAGCTTACATTACTATTTTCTCGCTCCACTCCGCAGGGAAGTGCTGGTCATCGGTAAATATCTTTCAGGACTGGTGATTGCAGCCATCCTGTTCGGGGGGAGCACGGTACTCTCTTATCTTCTTCTTTACACTCCCTCGGGCGTTACCTCGGCCCGCGAGTACCTTTTAATGGGTCCGGGGCTCGCACATCTGGGTGCCTACTTGGGAGTAACAGTGCTCGCTTGCCTCGGCTATGGCTCAGTTTTCCTGGCCATGGGTCTCTTCTTCCGAAATCCCATCATTCCTACTGTCGTCATCCTGGGATGGGAATCGATCAATTTCCTCCTCCCTCCGATGTTGAAGAAGATCAGCGTCATTTACTACCTTGAGTCTCTCTGCCCAGTACCAGTTCCGCAAGGCTCCGTCACCATCCTGGCCGATCCCGCCCCGGCTTGGATAGGCGTTCCAGGTCTGCTTTGCGTGACAGCTATTGTGTTGGTGATTGCCAGTCTCCTCATTCGCCGCATGGAAATCACCTATTCAAATGTCGAATGACGAATGGCGAATGATGAAAGGACGATCCGGAGTTCTGCTTTGCTCCTGCCCTTGAGAGAGTATCTTTACTCTGCGGTGGTCGGATCGATCACCGATCTTATCTCAGAGACGCGGTTTACTGGAAAACCACCCTGCTGGGCATGTTCGCGTATCATCTCCTCGTTGGGCGCGATATACACGCAGTAAACCTTGTCATCGGTGACGTAACTCTGGACCCATTGGATCTGTGGGCCCATTTGTTTCAGGACTCCACACGATTTGTGTGAGATTGCTTGCAGTTCCTGTGGGGACAACTTGCCGGCTCCTGGAATCTCCCGCTCGATTACAT
>JALLOL010000233.1 GCA_027717875.1 Acidobacteria bacterium AH-259-L09
AACTGCAGGATCAAATTCCCCAGACGGCTTCCAATGAATACTGGGCTGGCCAGGTCGAGATTCAGCGAAACTCGGCACTGGCCTGGTTGAGATTCGCTCAAGGTAGGACTGCTGAGGGCCTAGAACTTATGCAGTCCGCAGCGAAGATGGAGGCTGCCACGCACAAGCACCCTGTCACACCGGGAGAGGTTCTTCCCGCCAGGGAATTGCTGGCGGACCTCTTGCTTGAACTCGGCAAACCGGAAGAAGCTCTAACCCATTATGAACTCTCACTGGAAAGAAGTCCTCGTCGGTTCAACAGTCTCTACGGTGCGGGGCACGCCGCCGAACTGATGGGAAATGAAGAAAGTGCCCGCTCGTATTACCGGGAACTCGTCGAACTCTCGTTCGGAGCGAAGCCAGGAAGAGAGCGTCTCACACGTGCACGGGAATATCTCCAAAGGAATTGATCAGCCTGAAGAACTCAAGCGCCTCGTGCCGACGGAGCGAACCAGTCCTTGAAAAATGTTGGCTAGAACAGACCCCTCTGTTCTTCCGATTAGTATATAAACCAGTTGATTTTGCCCTTTAACCTTTTAAGATTTAATCACTTAGGAGAGCGCTGGGTTAGCCGCAGCATAGAAACTTTTGGGAAAGAGAGGTCTTGAAATAAAACGGACAGGCCTTAAAATCCTGTGGGGGAGACTCCCGTGCGGGTTCGATCCCCGCCCCGGGCACCCGAAAGGACGCGGGCTTCGGCCAAATTTGAGTCCCTCCCTCTCATCCTCAAATACCCCCAATTGTGCCCGAAGTCTGCCCGCGGGAATTCAACTCTATCCAACTCCAGCCAAAATAGAGGGGATTTGACAAAGGGGGCGTATATTTCTCCAGAATGTGCGCAACCCTGCAACCGCCTGCCTCCGAATCGCCAGGATAGCGTCACCAGCGTCACAGGTCATGAAGGCTTCCAGAAGCCTCTCCGTTGCCCGCGGGAAGGTGGTGTAGCCGCTTGTAAATTCATCTTGGGGCCGAACCGTTTCAAAGTACACTGTCCCTACTGCGGGACTGTTTTTCTCACTTCCGTCCTTTTTCTAATGCAAGTGGTTTCGTTTTGTGATCCAGAACCAGCAATGAGATAGGGTTGCGCCAGACACGACAGATTGGCTCGGCAGAGCGCTGCAGCGCCTCGTTCTTTAGGTCGGGATCGGTAGAGTAGAAATGACCGCTGCCATCCTTTCGGCCGTACTCATACAGAGGAACAACGGCGGGCGATGAAAGCTGTTGCCAGGCGAAGTCCGTGCGATGGCCCTCCCATGTACCGGTTTCGCCGGTGTCGTTATCTTTCCATTCCCCAATCAATCTGCCCTCCTCTAAGGCAGCAGTCAAGAAATAGGTGGACCGATCCTCCTTGTCCTTCAGATTTAAGTCCAACTTCCCTTCTTTGAATCTCCCCTTAGTGATCTCTAGCATGCCATCTGGAGAACTGCCCTTTACCTCCTCGCCCTCCAGCTTTAATTCCAAGATGAAGGGTATTTCAGAACCCTCTGAATCCTTCGCCTCGCAGCGCCAAGTGCTCGCGAGCTTCTCTTCTAGGGGCTGAAACTCGGTAGGTAAGCCGTAGAAAAGCGGTTCACCTGGATCTCCTGTCGTGGTAGGCGGTTCAAGTTGGAGGAGGATTCTACCTTCCTCGATTGTGGCGAAGATTGGAATGAGTCCTTCGCGTCGTCGGTCGGGCGGCATAGCGAAAAAGGCGACTTCCTCGATTCTCTCCCATGCCTTCTCCGATTCAACCCCCTCGCGCATCAGGTACCTGGGCATCCCGTCTCCACTTCTGATTCGATAGACCGGCATCGGCAGGAACAGCCGTGGATCGTCGAGCTTCAGGCGGTACATAATCTGGTTGTAGTCGTAACGAGGAGTCTGATCCGGATTACCCGAAAAAATGTTTGTGTAGGTGCCTTCAAAGTAGATGAGCCGACCGCCATGCTGATCGAAAAAGGGGTGCTGCGTAGGCAAGTAAAAGGTGTAGTCGTTGTGGGTTACGATCTTCTTGGCATACACCCACGGTCCTACAGGAGTGTCCGCCTCCGCGTAGCAGACTCCGCTCATTCCCTCCTGCCCGATCATCACCCAGCGCCTTCGGAAGTCATTCCAGTATACCGAGCCGGGTCGCGTCCAAGTTAGAGCACCCGAATCGATATCAAGGAGCTGGAACAAGGCTTCTTCCGGCCTCATTTTCTCCGCCGCAATCAGCTCCCGCTCTCGGTCATATCCGATGGGTTCGGTGTTGGCTTTCCAGGCCCAGATTAAGCGACCGTCGGGCCCACGCTCAAGGTTGGGTGAGGCCTTGTCGTATCTGTTGCCTGTAACGAGACAGGTAAAAGCCTCGTATGCACTGAGGTCTGTGATCTGCTCCAAGTCTGCCTTGACGCGGATAAAACCATATCCTGAAGTGAAGTAGTAGTAGTCTTTACCCCCAACGTCGAGTCGAAGGGAACAGCCGTCCAGGTGGAGTGGCGCCTTCAAGCCAAACTGCACAAGCGGCTCGAAGGCTTCCGTCTTGTCGTCAAAGATAATGAGGCCCTGTCTGTAGGGTTTTTTGTCTTTCTTGCGGGGGCGGTATGCGGCGATCAAACGCTCTGTGCCCTTGCTATCTTTAACGGTCATGAGCGGCCCAAACCAAACGCCGGGAATGGGACACATCTTCTTGCTGAAGCCAGACTTGTTAACAAAGTAGGTCAGGTTCACACCAACGCTTGGATCGAGGCCGCCCTTGTTGGGCCACTCGGAGGTTGCCCCGGAGACACCAAAGTTGCCGAGCGGATAGGACATCTTGTTTGTATCACCCCAAAACCAGTAAGGCTTGCCGCGATAAGGAATGGCCCGCCCGGCGTCCTGTCCCGCAACCTGAGCGTTAAGCACAGGGCGCTCGGTGGGAACCGAATGCCCGACGATAATGCTGTCGCGATAGATTCCCTGGCCCGTTATGCGATAAAGTCGTTCGGCGACGTTGATCCGCTTAATCTTGAGTACGGCGCTGCCCCCCGCAGTCACTTTGAGCGCCCTTCCACGATATCCAAAGCCGTCCTGGGGAAATTCGTAGCCGTGGCTTTTAATGTGGAAGTAAACCAGCTGGTCCATCAAGCCGGGTTCATAAAAAGCGACAATGCCGTTGCTGTCCGTGTAATAGCGAACACCGCTCGTCGTTTTGAGCTCGACCAACGGCACGCCGCGCCCGGTCTCCTCGTCCACGACGGTGATCTTGAAATAATCGCTTGGATGTGAAGCAGCACCGTTGCTAACGAGGCACAGCAGCAACGATAAAGCTACGGAAATCACGCGGATCATTCTGGAGGTGCTTGGTGTCATTGGCGCTCCCCTTCGGCTAAGGCTGATCTTGGCCTTCTGGCCACCATTATACAAAACGCCAACCCGGATCAAGTCCCTTTTCTATCCTTCTAACAACCGACCTGCGTATGATGTCGGTCCTGACGGACGCTTCTTGATGATCAAGGCAGGCGAGGAGCAAGCCAGAGAGCAAATTCACGTCATCCGCAACTGGTTCGAAGAACTCAAACGCCTAGTGCCGACGGAGTGAATTGGCTTCTGTATGGTGGGTGAGAATGCCCCCAGTGCGCTTTGAACTTTCCGTATACGCTTGCTTGAGACCGGCTCCATTAGTCAAATACTTGTAGGGGTCCGGAGCGGCAAGATTATTTGAAGTACGGTTTTCTGGCGTCGGAGAGAGGGTGCCTAAACTTGAGAAATGCGATCAGCGGATGGGGAGATGTTGAAGCTGCGCTCGTGTTTCCTGGCTGACGGAAGCGTCGATCGCTGCCCACATCCCGCTCCAAATGTCGAACAGCTTGTCCAATTCGTGCGGGGTGAACATAGACGCGCACCCTCCGCGGAGCCAGGCCTCAACAGCGGCTCGCGACTGCGCTAATACGCCCTGAATTCTGAGCCGTTCACCTTGAGTGGGCGCAGCCGCTGCATCGATGGACATCAAGACGTTCTCCGCGCCGCCGGTCACCAATGACAACGCCTTAGCTGCTGCGGCTGGCCCGTCTGCCGGTGGCGGGATACCCAACC
>JALLOL010000234.1 GCA_027717875.1 Acidobacteria bacterium AH-259-L09
CAAATAATCGTGGCATCGGTCCGTCATCACAATGGACAATTGATCACCAAGGATCGCCGACTCTACAGCTATCCACATGTTCGAACCATCTGGTAGAAGCAAACAGTGGAACTTACAAGGTGAAGTTTCCAGGAAGTAAAGGGACAGACTACCCATTTCCCTGCCGGCAGGAAAGGGGTGGTCTGCTCCTTTACTCCCTTTTAATGATTGTCTGGCTTCGCATCCCTTCGTGGATGGTCCCGCTCAGAGCCCCGAGAAAAGCTAACAGCGTCTCTTTTTCTTCGGCCGTGAGGTGCAGAGGGCGGATCTCAGGGTCGAGATAGGGATTTGGGTTGCCGCCGCGATTGTAAAACTCGATCACCTCTTTGAGGGTCGCCAGGCTGCCGTCGTGCATGTAAGGCGCCGTCTGTGCGATTTCGCGCAAGGTGGCGGTCTTGAAAGCGCCTTGATCCTCGACCTTGCCTGTCACCGCAAAGCGCCCCGGGTCAAGCAGTTGGCCGTCGCGCCAAGCGACGCCCGTGTTATGGAAGCGCTCGTCGGTGAAGTTGGGGCCAACGTGGCAGGCCGTGCAGTTTCCCTTGCCGCGAAAGATGCGGAGCCCCTGGCGGATCTCTTCAGACAGCGCTTGATGCTCGCCATTCATATAACGGTCAAAGGCCGAGTGGCCTGAGAGGATGGTTCGGACGTAGCTGGCGAGTGCCTTTGCTAAGCCCTCGGCCTTGATCTCTGTCTCAAAAGCCTCCTGAAACCGATGGGGGTAATCTTCCTCCTGCTTCAATCTCGTCAGGACTTCTTCGAGCGTCATATCTCCTTCGGGTCCTGGATGGGCTGAAGCACCTGTTCTTCCAGGCTGGAAATACGGCCATCCCAGAAGAAGGCGCCCCGTAGCCCCGATTGATGAGCGTGGGGACGCTGCGGGTTCCTTTTCTGCCAAACACGCCTTCGCTGATAGCCTGTCCATCGGTGAAGGCACGCTCGGGATCGTGGCAACCGGCACACGAGAGGCTGTTGTCCCGAGAAAGAACGGGGTCGGAGAAAAGCTTTCGTCCCAACTGCACCTTCTCTCTCGTGAGCGGATTGTCTTCAGGCACTGGCATGTACAGATCGAGTCCCAGAGGGATCTCCGGCCGCCACGCTGCGTGTGAGACCAACGGGCTCACGGGACCTGCCAGCAGGGCGACCGCGAGTAAACTCATTGCCAGTGCCAAACTCATCCGCCAAGCATGTTTCTGCATGGATGACCTCAGTTTCGAATTTAGGCCAGATTAATTTGATCGGCTCTCGTCTCTTTCAGGCTCGTACCCCTCATGGGTAGATTTCCCAGGAACAGAGCCGCGACCCCAGAGGGTGTGGCAAAAGTCTTTTTAAAATCCAGCGACGATGTAGCGGCCGCTCTCAGAGCGGCTTAGACCGACCTCTGGGGTGTGCTTGGTCCGTTCTGAGAACGGACGCTACAACTTTTGCGAGAGCCTCTTACAGTCTCGCGGCTCTGTTTTTCGGGTCTGCTAACCACGGTCAGTTGTCAGACGGGCTCCGGTGGCTCGCCCGAGCCGTTCATCTTGCGCCAAATGTCGGGCTCGGGCCGAAACCAAAATGAACCGACTTTCCCGCCACTCCTTCACAATCGCGGCTCTGTGTTGGCCAAAACGCCCTCACTGAGTGGAGCTGAGTTCAGGCAGGAAGTTCTCCATCACCCAGACCTCTTGCTTGAACTGTCTGGCCGTGAAAGCGATTTGTCTCCCATCGGGGTGAACGCGCAGATGAACCAGCCCCTCCATTGCCAGGCCGAGCTTCTGAGGCTCTCCGCCTTCCGCAGGGATTCGCCACAGCACGACTTTCTTCTCAGTGGGGTGGCTCTTCCCGAACAGCAGGTAGCGGCCGTCAGGTGTCCACGCGAGTGACCCGATCCTTTCCTCTTTTTGTGCTCTCAGCAGTTCACGAGGTTCGCCGCCCATGGTTGGCAGAAGCTTCAAAGCCGTGGAGGTCTTGTTAGGCGGAAGAAAAGCCAAGTGGCGCCCATCCGCCGAGGGGACCAGGTCAAAAATCCTCTCCGGCGAGGTCACGCGATAAAGTTCCTTTTCTTGGCCCGTTTCGAGGTCCCGTACTAGGATGCTAGTACCCTTTTTCGTGCCGTGGCGGAGGAGATAGAAAATCGACTTGCCATCGGGAGACCAAGACGCGCCCCTGAGACTTTGCCCGGGATCACCTTGCACCATCCCGACCACGTCGCCCGTTTGAGCATCGATGATCCGGCACAGATCGAAACGCCCCCTTTCCACTCCGCCAACAAGAAGAAAGCGCCCATCCGGAGACCATCGGGGCTCAAAGGAGTTAAGTCTAGGTGAGAGTTCGCGCTCCTCGCCGGTTTCGATTGAGCGAATCACAAGTACACGGGAACCCGGGTCGTAAGGTACGGGCCCTCGCGTCAAAACATAAGCTAAGTATTTGCCGTCCGGCGACCAATCCGGGTCTCTGCTGGAACCCACGAAACGTTCGATGGCCCGTGCCGGTGGCATTGTGATCTTACCGGTCGCCGGATCCATCTCGGCTGTGTAAATATCGTTTGCCGCTGTTGTGCGGAGGGCGTAGTAATACGATCCGTCGTGGGTAAATCCTAGGGGCCGGATTCGCCCCATATCCGGCTTCACCAGCTCGGGCGATCCCTGCGGTTTTCCATCGGCGACCGGAATAACCCAAAGCCCCGTGGGGCCCGCCCGGGCGCGCGCAACCACGACTCTCTTGCCATCCGGCGCCCACACAGGAGAGTGGTCCACGGCCGGATGCTCGATCAGCGGTGCTTCCCAGCGCCCGTCGGTGGACAGTAGGTAGATGTCACGATCCGGAGAGTCCTGCTCTGTAGGTACGTCATAGACGATGTAACGCCCGTCCGGTGACAAGCTCACCACCTGGGGGGAGCGCCATTCAAGGGATTTGAGGACCCGCAGGGAACCATCCGCCACTGAGACCAAGGCAATCTGCCAGGTTCTGTCCCTTAGCCGGATCTTGACCAGAATGTGTTTTCCGTCCGGCGACCAAGCGTAGGGCGCAATGGATCGCGTTTCCCAATTGCGATAGAGGAGACGATCTCCAGAGCCGTCGATCCCAACGATGTGCAGCTCATCGAAACCCTCCCTGTTATGCAACTCATAAACGACTTGTTTGCCATCGCGCGACAGGACGGAGGGTTCGATGTTTTCGCGGGGGTCGGTAGAGTTGGTGAGGCGGCGCTTTTTCCCCGTGGCGAGGTCGTGGGCGATGAGGTCATGGGTCGCCCAATCTTCCAAAAGCAGATAGCGGCCATCGGCGGAAACGGTACGCTTGACAGTCTGCTCGGGCCCTGCCCAGACGCGCCGGACCACGATTCCCGAGCGGTCGGCGACCCTGGCGGGCCTCTGCAGCGCGGCTAGCCGCGCTCGAGCTGCGGCTACCTGCTCTTGTTGGTCCGCATAGTCCCGCAGCACACGCTCATACGCTTTGCGGGCTTCAGCCTTTCCCAGTTTCTCGTAGCACTGGCCCATTTGCAGCAGTGCCTTCGATGCAACCGAACGGTTATCAGGAAAGTCTTGGATAATCGTCCGGTAAATTTGGATGGCAGCATCCAGATCCCCTTTCACGTCTTCCTTGTACAGACCGGACTGCAGAAGCTGCTTAGCGCTTTGCTGGGTGTATCCCGACAAGACTGCAACAAACACCAGTCCAATAACGAGAACTAAGATAAGTTGGCGTTTCATGATGAATCCTCCTGATTTCTAAATGTTGCTAACTGTCCGGAGTATAGAGAGGAAGATTTGGCGATGGATGAAGCTTTCGTGGAAATTGTGTTGAAATTTGGTTAAGTTGTTCACCCCTTGAATTTGTAGCCGACGCCTCGAACGCCAAGGATGTGGCTCGGATTGGCCGGATCGTCTTCGATCTTCTTTCTCAAGTGAGCGATATGGGTATCCACCGTACGAGGGAAGGCGTAGACCTCCTTGCCCCAAACTTCATCCAGAATGGTGTCACGACTGAGAGCTTGACCTTTGTGCTTAATGAGAAACTGAAGTAAAGCAAACTCCAGA
>JALLOL010000235.1 GCA_027717875.1 Acidobacteria bacterium AH-259-L09
CAGCGCGGAGAATATAATAGAATACAGAAGAATATTCTGTATTAGGGGAGTACTTATGACAAAAACAGTGACCCTTAGGTTGGATGAAAAAGTGTACGAGGAACTTCGCGAGGCTGCGGAGGCAGACAGGCGACCGCTTTCTAATCTGATTGAGACCGCGGCCCTTGCAAAAATCCGTGAGCAGCAGTTTGCCGATGACGTGGAGATGGCTGAGATCCTACAAAGCGAGGCTCTTCTGAAAAGGCTTCGTGCCGGCTCACGTGACGCAAGAAGACGAAAAGGTCGCTTCGTTGAGTGAATACCGAATCTTCGAAACCGAGCAATTTCAAAAAGACCTTCGCAGCATTGCTCGATCAGGACACGCCGATGTGGTCTCCAAGCTTCGCCGCATCGTCTACCCACAACTCAGACTCTTTCCCCACTTTGGGCCCCACATCCGCAAGCTCCGGGGCTACACACCGGAGACTTGGCGTTACCGGATTGGTGCCTGGCGGTTCTTTTACGAAATTGATGGGGAGGAAAAAATCGTCTTTCTGATCGCTGCTTCCCACAGAGGATCGGCATATTAGCACTCCCCTGTGCGTCTGGCTCATTTTTTCCACCAGAACCTGGGTCACACCCATGCTCCGGTGCTTGTAACGGGGAACGGTACACTCCGCTCACAGCTTGGATCCGACCAGCCAGTTTGTCGATCCAACCGTTTGACTGAAAGTGATTGGTTGTTCGTTTTATACTCAGTAAACTACTGTTTAGAGAATTCAATGGGAGAAGGCAAGATTAGATCGATGCGGACACAACACCTGCTCGAAAAAGTCGGAATCTTTGTATTTCTTTCCATTCTTATTACTGGATCCCTCCTTATTTTCACGTTTGGCGCGATCTCGTTTACGGCACTTTTTCTCCTGTGGGCGCGACAGCACTGGAAGTCGGACAGCCCTGCAATGCAATACGGTTGTGGGCGTTCCTCAAGCAAAGATCTGGACTACCTCAATGGAGGCATGCTTTTTCTGTGCGCTCTCTGGTTCTACCTGAATGCAGCCGTTGACCTCTATTTGGCTCAAGGCAACGCACCCTGGCAGCTTTTGGTGATGGTGCCCATGTCTGCTTTTCTGTTTCCCCCTCTGCTTATGCACATGATTTACCTGGAAGCGAAACCAAGCCTTCCCGGCTTAAGCCCCATTTGGAGGCTCCCCATCGGAGCCACGTACCTCATTAGCTTCGGCGCGATATCTGTCAACGTTCTTGGCCTTTTGGGTTTTCTCACAAAGAGTTTAGTGAGGCCCACGGGCATGTTGATCCCTGTGTTGTTTATCGGAACCGCGGTGTTCAGTGCTGTCCTCCTGTCAAGATCTCCGAAAAAAAAGGAGAAACCCCAAGAGCGGCGCGGTCGCAAGTGGACACTGGCCTTGTGGGGTGTCATCGCTGTTCTCTGTGTGTATGCGCTCTTTAGCGATTGGAGTTTCTTCTCCCTCCTCTCCGTTCTACTTCGTGCGGCTCCATTGTATTTTTTGTTCGTTTGCAGTTATTACTACGATCGCTTTGGATTTTTCGATGTCTTTATAAAACGTGGGATTTTCTTTTTCGTAACTTTGATTTTGCTAGTAGCGTTCTTCTCTGTAGTGACTCCTTGGCTGGATAGAGCCAACTGGCCCAACGCCAATACTATTATCGATCCCAGGTGGCTCAAGCCGATTCTCTTTGGCGTGCTGCTGCTGCCACTGGCACTGATTCTTCCTTGGCTTTATCGAAAGCTCGAGCAGTGGTTGGACCGGGCCTGGTTGGGCCGCACATTTTCACCCGGTGAAGCGCTGAAGCATTTTTTGGGTGGGATTCAGCGTGCGACTAGAGAGACAGAGTTGGTTGAGCGTGCGGAAACGCTTCTTTCCACCATCTTCCAGGCGGATACCATGATCGTATTGGGCTCTTCGAAGGCTACGAATCCAAGCAATTTTGAATCGATTTTGGAAGTACCAATCAGGTCCCGGGGTGAGGGCGTGGGCCTCATTCGCATGGGACGGCGCGTGAACCACACTCCTTTTTTCAGTCAAGATATGACCCTGCTTACATCTTTGGCTGACGTCTTTTCTTCAATGCTGGAAAACGTCCGCCTGCTGGAGAAAAGACAACAACAGGAAAAGAGGGAACAGCAATTGATCCTGGATGCCAGCCGTTCGGAATTGAAAGCTCTTCGAGCCCAAATCAACCCCCACTTCCTGTTTAATGCGCTCAATGCCATCGCGGGATTGATCCACAAGAATCCCGGGCGAGCAGAAGAAACCGTGGAACACCTGTCCGAGGTCTTTCGCTGTACGCTGACGAGATCTGAAAAAGAATGGGTGCCGCTCGAAGATGAGATCGAGTTCGTTCGGTGTTACCTGGGAGTCGAACAGGCGCGCTTTGGCAGCCGCTTGCAAGTGGGATTGAAGGTCCAGGATGCGCTAATGGATCTGAAGATCCCCTCGATGGTGGTGCAGACTCTGGTCGAGAACGCTGTCAAACATGGCATTGCGTCGGTCCGGGGCACAGGACGAATCGAAATAGAGGCGAAACGTATTGAGGGCCGTGTTCGCATCACTGTCTCAGACAACGGTCCCGGGTTTGCTCAGACAGAGAATTCCACCCACAGGAAGCAATCTCGAAGTGGCTACGGCTTGAATAACATTCGCGAACGTCTAACCGGCTATTTTGGCGCAGAAGCTACACTAAAAACGGAACGAGATCAGGAAGCTGGATTGACAATCGTCTCCATTGAAATGCCCCTGACCACTGTAGAGGAAGAGAAAAAGGTTGAGGCTTCTTAGCGAGCTGTTCTGAGTTCGGAGTTTTGAGTTCTAAGCTGCGAATTGGTCAGGGGTTTGTGGTCAGCCGGTCAGCTTTCTGAATTCTGGATTCTGAATTCTGACTCCTGGCTCCTGGCTCCTTTCACATGTCAGTTGTCAGCGCTTAGTCAGATGATTTTATCGTTGTGGGTTAAGTGAAATGATCCGAGTTCTCCTGGTAGACGATGAGCAGCCGGCAAGGGACCGTCTCGCTCACCTTCTGTCGTCTCTTGAAGATGTGGAAGTCGTCGGTGAAGCCGAGGATGGTGAGCAGGCGATCGAGAAGATTTCAAAAATTCAACCCGATCTGGTCCTTCTTGACATCCAGATGCCGGGCCTCAGTGGGCTGGAGGTGGCGGCATCGCTTCCTGCGCCGCGCCCCAAAATTGTCTTTTGTACGGCCTTTGACCAGTACGCGATTGATGCCTTTGAACTCCACGCACTTGATTATTTGCTAAAACCGGTAAAGCGGGAGCGTCTAAAGCAGGCGGTTGAACGGGTGCGGCAGTCTGTCCTTGAACAGGACAAGCTCAGGCAAGAGATGGACACTGCACGAGAAGTCCAAAAGCGACTTTTCCCGCAGGTGCTCCCTGCCATGAAGACGTTGGAATATTCGGGGATCTGCAAGACGGCCGGTGCCGGCGGTGGTGACTACTACGATTTTTTAGTTGTTGGAGCAGACAAGCTCGGCATTGCTTTGGCTGATGTCTCGGGTAAAGGCTTTTATGCCGGGCTGTTGATGGCCAGTCTGCAAGGGCAGCTGCAAAGCTATGCTCCAGTAAAGGGTGAAAAGGTGGCAGAGCTCATCGCAGACGTCAATCGCCGGATGTGCCGATCATCGGACGACAGCAAGTATGCGACTTTTTTTTACGGCGTCTATGACGATGAGAATCGCACGCTAACTTACGTGAATGCAGGTCATCATGCTCCCATGATCACGCGCTCCAGCAGCTCTCAAGAGATGCCGACAGACAATTCGGTCTCCCAGTGTCTGAACCAAGCAATCCGGTTGAAGACGGGGGGTACGGTAGTAGGCCTATTTCCCGATGCCCGCTACCAACAAGAAACGGTTGAGATGCGCAGTGGGGACACTCTGGTTGCTTTCAGCGACGGGGTGACGGAAGCGATCAATGGCGATGGTGAAGAGTTCGGTGAAGAGCGGCTCGCCCGTCTCGTGGCTGAAAATCAGGAGCTGTCCGTAATGGAGAGGCGTGACTTGATTCTAAGAGAG
>JALLOL010000236.1 GCA_027717875.1 Acidobacteria bacterium AH-259-L09
TACGGTACGCATGGAAGAAGTCATGCAACGCCCAATGTTGGAACATAGTGAACACCGAATATGAGTTGTACTCTTCATGCTGTGCCGTTCTGTTCCAATCCTCCGGTTCCAGTTGACGAAGCTTTTCGACGAGCCGGTCACGATCTTGTTTGAAGCGGTGCAAAGCATGGTTGAGATTAATCTGAAGAAGTGCATCCTGTGGGTCGTCCCGTCCTGGATCGTATGACCTGATTATAGGGTTATCTTCGGACAGCATCAGGTCCAAACGCTGGAAGAACAGAGGGTGAACTTCCGCTAGGTGGCAGGCGTGCTCATGGATGGACCACTTTCCGGAGGGCGGTCGTCGCTTCAAAATGGTGGGATCGGCTTGCTGGATTAGGGGTACTATAATGCTTGGAGCCCGCCCCAGAGCCTCAATAAGCTGTTCCGTTGAAGTCACTGTGTGTCCAGAATACGCGAAACTGATCTAACCAGACAATGAAATATATCGTCCTGGCCCGGGAGATTTGCTTCCCTGGTCTCCAAGAGAAATACTTGGATAGGTATCCCACAAAGGAGCAAATACGGAGACGTTTCCCTGACCACCTCCGTACCCCAGAGTCTTCTCTTGCATTTGCCGCTGAATCCCCGGTCCGCTCCAGCGAGTTGTTATGCGGCACTAAGACGACTGACCGAGCTCGCGTTTGCTCGGCTCGATCAGATCCCACAAATTCCCGTACAAATCCTCGAACACAGCAACTGTCCCGTACGGCTCGCTTTTCGGCTCCCTCACGAACTTGATGCCGGCCGAAAGCATCTCATTGTAGTCACGCCAGAAGTCATCCGTACTGAGGAAAAGGAAGACCCGGCCGCCGGTCTGGCTGCCAATGTGTGCCTCTTGCTCTGGTGTTGATGCTCGGGCCAACAGAAGCTTCGTTCCGCTTGATCGCGGAGGAGCCACGACGACCCAGCGTTTGTCCTGTTTAGGCTGATAAGTGTCTTCAACTAGCTCGAAATGAAGCTTGTGGCAGAAGAAGTCGATGGCTTCGTCGTAGTCACGAACAACCAGCGCAACATGTATGATCGATTGGTTCATAGTATGGGTGACGCTTCACCAGCCCTTGCCGCATAACAATAAGAATTGTATCCGAAGTGCGGTGAAAAAGCACGGCGTTTGTCGGTTGCAGCGGTCTTGAATAGCATTCCGGATACAATCCCGTTGAACTGAGCCGCTGGCTAGCTTCCATGGGGATTGTATTGGCTGGGGCAGGAGGAAGTGGATGTTTGCAGAGTCGGGAAGAGGTCGTTTGGGGAGGCCATGGTTGGACTGGGCACTGGAGAAGGGGGGTCCAGACCCCCGTTGCGACCAAGAAACCCAGGATGGTGGATGGGCCCATCCATCTGATCTCGTTTCCGGTTTGCGGCGGGCTGCACCATCGTTATGAACGCGTGGCGGCGTAGGACACACACACTGCCGCTTTGTTCTCTCGATAATCCGGCCAGCACAGGAAAGGTCTGGATATCTGCCGTTTTTCACCGCCAGAAAAACGAGTCTCTACGCTGATCCTCGCCGTCATGCTATTGCACTTGCCGGATAAGAACACAGCAACATATTTGCCCGTGGGTAGCCACCGCCTGTGCTCACGCGCCCTTTTTTTGTCGGATGGAATTTTTCGGGGGGACCCCTCACAAACCGCTCCTAGTTGGCCTTCCCCTGAAGTCGTTTCAACAGTTGTATCTGAGCCGCGTGGTACACGTCATGGAAGGCGATACCGAGGATAATGTCCGCTGGTGTTGCCCGGGCATTCGGAAAGGATCGAGAGAGCCTCTCGGGAGGAAAACCGCTTACCGCCTCTCGCAGTTTTCGATGCTCCTGTTCCAGAAGGACCACTGCGTCCCCGAAAGCGTCCTCTCCGCTGGGCCTTGTGAACCAGTTACTTCCCCTTAGAGGAAAAGCTCCTCGCTTTCCCCCCAGCAGTCGCCTGCGCACTGCATACTTCCAGTAGGCGGCGTGAACAACCACCTCCCGGATGTTGTGACGTTTGGAAGCCGGCCTCCAGGACGCCTGCCGCTCACTCAAACCCCGGATCGAACCTCGTAGATTGGGACCATGCCAGGCTTTCCGGCTGTAGCCCTCATCCAAAGCTTTGAGTAGAAGCTCAATTCTCGGATCCAGATCGATTTTCTTGCCCATGGTTGTCAACTTGAGAGGCGTATGAACTGACTAAATGCATTTACGAGAGTAACTTGTCAAGCTTATTTGGTAGGTTATGAGACGTTCCTGGTACTTCACCTAGATGGCAAAAACCGCCTGGTGCACCTCTTAACGTCACCGGGATTCACGCCTGAAATGACAATCCGAATTCGAACTTCTCCAGGATCTGGCAATGGATCGTCCATCTCCCCTACGGTCAGGACGTCTCGAGCTGGCCCCTGTTTTTCGTACCACGCTGCTTTCATAAATTTCTATCCAGGCCAAGTGACGACTGTCACTGCCCTGCTTCTTGGATACCGCTAAGGTAGTAACTGGAACTGGCTTTAAAAGGTGAACTGTGGAGCGCAGAGGAGAGGAAAGTACCCAACCAAGATTATAGGAGGGGCTTATGCCAGAAACTGAAGTCATCACTGGACAAGAAGAGAGGGGTTCTCATTCTCTCGATGCCGAAGCAAAGAGGCTTTTGAACTTCAAAAAGCAAAATATCAAGAAAAACGACCTCACACCCTGTCCCCAGTGTGCCACTTTGGTCAATATCAATGCCAACAAATGCCCACAGTGCACCTCTGATATTTCCAAACACACTAAGAAAGTAAGAGAACAACTCGATAGACTCAACCAAGTGACCGCTCAGCTTCATGAATTGCATAAAAGAGAAATGGAAGTTTATCAACAAGAAGCTAGCAGTAAGCCATTTTGGGAAAGAGTGCGAGACTTTTTTACAGAACCCCAGTTACTGCAGGATTTGAAAATCGTGCTTCCTTTTCTAATTAGTTTTTTTGTATTGATTTTATTTCTGGGAGGCAAAGTCAGCGGATTTGTTTTTTGGCTAAGTTCCCTAACTGGTGGTTTTGTCGTCTACTATTTATTCAAGAAGTGGAATTTGAAAAAATACGTTACAGTTGATCTATATGGCACGCTGCTGGTCTTCGGTCTAATAATGATCCTGAGCAGCAGCCTTGGCAGTTCAGCCAAGTTCTGGCCTGAGCTGTCATTTCTGAAAGGTACTACTGTTACTACTGTTGAGGTGCAAAGCTCAGCGGTCAACATTCGAGAAGCCCCCACCACCAATTCAAGTATACTCTCCACTGCCCAACGGGCTGAGAGGCTAAAGGTGATCGATCAAAGTGGGTCTTGGTATAAAGTCGAAACTGGGTCAGGCACAACCGGCTGGGTGCACGCTAGCTTGGTAAAGTGAATTTCATCCTATCGAAAAATCCCAGATCAATACGGTGGCTCGACTCCCCGAGTGAGCCCAGCCCGCAGCCGCTCCAGTTCGAGGAGCTTGAGCGGGTCATAGGGAACATCAGGAACGTCGTCAGAAAGCGTCTGGGCAAGGATCCGCTCCATGGACCGGCCGAAGCCCGTGAAATCGCCAATGGGAAGGAAGAGACGTGCTAGCCAGCGATGGAGTGCTCTACAGTGGGCGATCTGAGGAGCAAATGGTCAAGTCCTGTTTTTGCTGTAAATTCGTCTTGGGGCCGAACCGTTTCAAAGTACATTGTCCCCAAGTAGGTCCACCGACGACGTGATTGTTCGCCAAATCCCTACATCAAGGCCGCCTGTCTCGTAGCTAAAGATGGATTTGCCCGTTCAAGAACTTGGGCGCCGCCTCACACGCGGCCTAGGCGAGTATCTTCAACTTTGTAGACTTCGTCCATGCCCCCGCCGCCGAATCTTTCGATGATCTTGTAGTGCGAGATGGTTTGCCCGATCCTCCGGCTTGCGGGAAGCTCTCCCGAGCTATGCTAAGCCCTCAGTGGGCGAGAGGCAATAGAAAACACCAGGCTCCGCTCACAGCGCCCGGTTCATGCCGGGCAGCAGGTCGTGGAAGGGGGCGTCGTCGC
>JALLOL010000237.1 GCA_027717875.1 Acidobacteria bacterium AH-259-L09
GTGAGCCTGGCGACACCTGTCATGGGTTCGTCGAGCTCGGTGTTAGCGGTACAAGCTGAGGCGATCTTCTCTTCTCTCGCTGCCGAGAGTCCAGTGTCTAAAACTTTTCCCGGTGCGATCCACTTCCTCACTGACAGGGAATCGGAAGGCGAGCCGTTGGGCCGAAACTTTCCGGGTGTGAAAGCAGCCTTTATCAGCGAAGAGGATCCCGCCCTCGCGGGAAAATGGAATCTTCAGGGCTATTTTTACCTGCTCACGTTGCTGTTGGTTTTAAGCGTCACCCTGTTTGGCGCCTATTTACTGTGGAGAGACGTGCGCCGTGAGCTGGGCTTGGCCGAGATGCGCTCGCAGTTTGTCTCCAGTGTTTCGCATGAGCTGAAGACACCGCTGACGGCAATTCGAATGTTTGCCGAAACGCTGCACATGGGTCGCTCCCAGAATCCTCAGACACAAAGTGAATATTTGGAGACGATCGTCAATGAGAGTGAGCGCTTGACACGACTTCTAAATAACGTACTCGATTTCTCCAAGATCGAGCAGGGGAAGAAGATTTACCGGCCGAAGCCGACATCATTAAGCGAAATTGTGCACGCAGCTGCTCGGACTATGCGGTATCCTCTCGCTCAACAAGGATTCGACCTTCGTATCCAGGTGGAAGACGGAATGCCCCCTGTTCAAGTGGATCGTGACGCCATGGAGCAGGCGATCCTGAATCTTCTGACTAATGCGATGAAGTACTCTGGTGAGAGTCGCGAAATTGACTTGCGCCTGAGAAGGCAAGATGGCCAGGCGTTGATTCAGGTCACCGACCGGGGCGTGGGAATCGACCCAAAAGAACAAGCTCGCATTTTTGACAAGTTCTATCGTGTCTCCACACCTGAAAACCAACTCGTTCCGGGAACGGGACTAGGGCTAGCGCTTGTGGCTCACATCGTTAAGGCCCATGGTGGGCATGTGGAAGTGCAGAGCGCACCCGGAAAGGGCAGTACCTTTTCAATTCACCTTCCCCTGGAGACCCGCTGATGAGCCGCATTCTGGTAATCGAGGACGATCCTGCCATCTTGCGTGGACTCACGGACAACCTCCAGTACGAGTCGCATGAGGTTTTAACCGCGACCGATGGTGAGGCGGGGTATCGCTTAATCGTGGAGAAGAAGCCTCATTTGGTCATCCTGGATTTGATGCTGCCCAAGATGAGCGGGTATGAGTTGTGTCGCAGAGTGCGTGGCGAAGGAATCACCACGCCCATCCTCATGTTAACGGCCCGAGGCGAGGAAGTGGATCGGGTGATCGGACTCGATCTCGGAGCTGATGACTATGTCAGCAAACCCTTTTCTGTGCCTGAATTGCTGGCGCGTGTCCGAGCTGTCCTGCGCCGCGTTCGACCCGCGGAGTCCCCTGAGTCCCTGCCCGCCGAACTGCGTTTTGATGACGTGGTGGTGGACTTCCAGCGCTACGAGGCGTGCAGAGGGGGCAAACCTCTTAAGTTGGCCCGCAAGGAGTTCGGAATCCTGCGCCTGCTGGCGGCTCGGGCGGGCCAGGTGGTAACCCGCGACGATCTTCTAAACGAGGTCTGGGGGTATGAAAACTATCCCACCACGCGCACGGTTGATAACCACATTGCGTCGCTGCGGGCCAAGCTCGAGAACGACCCTTCCAACCCGCAGCGCCTGCTGACGGTCCACGGCGTGGGCTACAAGTTGGTGATGTAGCGGCCGCTCTCAGAGCGGCTTAAGACAGTCCGTTCTAAGAACGGACACTACATCGTTTTGGCTGAAGGAGACATTTTAGTGACAAGAATCGGACACTTTCGTAGCACAAGCTTTGCAAAAAACTTGCATCCTTCCGACAATCCCGTGACACATCCGGGCACCGGTGGCGTTAAGCTCCCTACGTGAAAAGGAGGTCAACCATGAAAGTAGCCATGAAAGTCTTTGTGGTGGCGATGTTGTTTCTGGCTCTTGGCACAGGAACGACAGTCGCCCAGAACGGTTACGATTTGTTTCAACAGGCGCTCACCAAAGAGCGCGCCGAGGGGAACCTCGAGGAAGCGATTCAACTCTACCAGCGCATTGTTCAGGATTTTGCAGGTGATCGGGCCCTGGCGGCGAAGGCCTTGTTGCAAATGGGTCAGTGCCATGAAAAATTGGGGAGAGCCGAGGCACGCAAAGCCTACGAGCGTGTTCTGCGTGAGTATGCCGACCAGGCCGAGCAGGTGGGTGTAGCCCGCGCCCGGCTGGCTGCCCTTACCCAGCCTGCCAGTGTGACCGCGGCATCCGGAATGGTGGTCCGCAGGGTCTGGGTCCCCCCGGCTCACATGATCCATACAGGCAGTCGAGGTGAAGTCTGCCCGGATGGCCGTTACCTCACGTTTGCCGGCGGACGGAGGCCCGATCATGACGACCTCTTCGTGCGCGATCTGGCCACCGGCGAGAACCGCCGGCTTGTTCAAGGTGGCGCTCACGGGGGTGCCGACGAATCCAGAATGTCCCCCGACTGCAGGCAGATTGCTTACCAGTGGGATAACAGCGACGATTTCGATGAACTGCGCCTGATAGGGATCGACGGATCAGGAGATCGCGTCCTTTATCGGAACGAGGAGGTGCCCCATATTCATCCTCGCGAGTGGTTGCCCGACGGCAAACACATAGTGGTTGCAACCACGCTGAAGGACCGAACCAGCCAGATTGCGGTGGTGTCGGTGGCGGATGGTTCCCTACGCGTTCTGAAGTCCTTGGATTGGGGCTACACTCCCAGGTTGACCGTTTCCCCGGACGGCCGCTGCGTTGCCTACGAGTTCGTTCCGAAGCAAGGCTCCTCGCAGCACGACATTGCTTTACTTGCGATGGACGGGAGCCGCGAGACACCGCTGGTTACGCATCCATCCGATGACGACGTCATTGCATGGGGGCCGGATGGGAAGACGCTGCTGTTTGTGAGCAATCGTACAGGGCGTTATAGCCTATGGGCGATTCAGGTCGCTGAGGGGAAAGCGCACGGAGTCCCGCAGTTGATTAAGAAGGACATCGGGCGGATCAGGCCCTGGGGCTTCACGCGAAAGGGCGACTTCTACTATGCGACCACCAATCGCTTGCAAGACGTTTACGTTGCCAGACTCGACCCGGCCACTGGAAAAATTCTGGAACCGCCAAGACCGGCGACGGATCGCGTTGTCGGCAGCAGCCTTTCGCCCGCCTGGTCGAGCGACGGCAAACACCTCGCCTACTACACGCGCTCGGGGCGTAGCATGGTGATCCGCTCGCTGGAAACCGGTGAGGAGCGCGCACTCTCGCCCAACATCCGCAAGTCGCGGTACATCGGGGCGGACATGCAGTGGTCTCCGGACGGACGTTTTATCTTGCGTCCCGGTTGGATCGAGCGCGAGCATGGTCTGTACCTGGTTGATACTCGGACTGGCGGGTTCACTCGCGTGCTCCGCATGCCGGACGGGGTGTACGCCGGGCAGGCGGTGTGGGCGCCCGACGGGAAGTCAATCTATTACTCACGCAGAATCTTCACCCCACGCAATGACACCATGGCCCACAAAAGCAGCATCTTGAGGCGGGAACTGGAAACGAGCCAGGAGACAAAACTGTACGAAAAGGTTGGGGGAATAGCCCCTAACTTGGCTATCTCGCCGGACGGGCGCCACTTGGCTTTTGTCGCCTTGTCGTCAGATAAGGGGCAGACGGTGCTAAAGATTGCCACCACGGCGGGCGGGGAACCCGTGGAACTAGCCAGAGTGCACTCGGAAGAAGTGGTTAGCCAATCGAATATGCTTGAGTGGACACCCGACGGCCGCTACTTGCTCTACGGCAAAAAGGGGGACGATCGCGGGCAGCTCGTCGAGCTTTGGCGAGTCGCCGCCGAAGGCGGCCAACCGGAAAAGCTGGATCTGGCCATGCAAGGTCTGGACGAGGTTCGCGTACACCCGGACGGGTCGCGAATTGCTTTCAGCGCCATGCGGGAAATGGACGAGATCTGGGCGATGGAGAATTTTCTCTCGGAATTGCCGGCCGCCCGATGAAAGGCCGACTC
>JALLOL010000238.1 GCA_027717875.1 Acidobacteria bacterium AH-259-L09
CGATGGAAGCTGGCAATTCCATGGAGCATAGCCGCAGTGATAGCCCTCATAGCGGGAGTCGCGATCTGGAGTTTGACGCGTCTGGAGCCGCGGCCCATTGCGCGCTTCGCCATGGTGCTGCCACCGACTGAGCAACTGACGGGTACAGGTCGTCATGCCGTGGCTTTTTCGGCCGACGGCACCCATCTTGTCTATTCGGCCAACAACCAGCTTTACCTGCGTGCCATGGATCAGCTGGAGGCCATGCCCATCCGTGGCACCGAAGGCCGTGCTAGAAGTCCATTTTTCTCCCCCGACGGGCAATGGGTGGGGTTTTGGGAAGGGGACGGCAAGCTGATGAAAGTCTCCATCAGCGGCGGGGCACCGGTCACGCTGTGCGAGGCTGGGAATCCCTATGGTGCGAGCTGGGGACCCGATGACAGAATTGTCTTCGGACAAGGTTCGGAGGGCATCTGGCAGGTCCCCGCCACTGGGGGCACGAAACAGCTCCTGATCAGCGTGGACGCGACGAAGGACGAATCGGCCCATGGACCGCAGATCCTGCCCGGCGAAAAGGCCATGCTCTTCACGCTCAGGTCCGGCGGCGTCAGTTGGGATGATGCGCAGATCCTGGTGGAGTCGCTGCAAACGGGCGAGCGAAAGGTCCTGATCAATGGTGGCAGGGACGCGCGTTACGTCCCCACGGGGCACTTGCTCTATGCACAGGCAGGGACACTGCTGGCGGTGCCGTTTGATCTGGCACGCCTCGAGGTGACAGGTGGCCCTGTTCCGATCATCGAGGACGTCAGTCAGGCCACTTCTACTGGCGCTGCGCAGTTCAGCTTTTCCGGCCTCGGGTCACTGATCTATGTCCCGGGCGGTCTGTCGTCGGAGCCCGAAGGCACGCTCGTCTGGGTGGATCGGGTCAGGAGGGTCGAGCCGATCGTGGAAAAGCCGCTGCTGTTTCCCCGGTATCCTCGCCTTTCGCCCGATGGCCGGCGGCTGGCTCTGACCACCGGCCCAGGGGATGCGGGAGATCTCTGGGTCTATGATTTAGCGGGGCGGCCGCCTTACCCCCTGGCCTTCGAGGGTCACAACGACCGTGCCGTGTGGACGCCGGACAGCAAGCGAGTCGCATTTGGTTCTACCCGGGCCGGCCCAGGGAACCTATTCTGGATCCCTGCGGACGGGAGCACCCTTGATCCGGAGTCGCTTCTGACGAGCCCAAATCGTCAGTTGCCCCGGTGCTGGTCGCCGGACGGCCGGGAGTTGATCTTCCTGCAAACTAGTCCCGACGGGAACGACATCATGGCACTGCCGATCGAGGGTGAGCGTGAGCCGCGGTTGGTGCTCCGGACGGAATATCCTGTCACGCCCAATGAAGGCGGAGCGGGTGCAGCGCTCTCGCCCGATGGCCGGTGGCTTGCGTATGTGTCCGGTGTGACAGGGGGGCCAGAGATTTGGGTACGGCCCTATCCCGGTCCCGGAGCCCCGAGCCGGATTTCGCCTAATGGCGGACTTGAGCCGGTGTGGGGACCGAAGGGTCGGGAGATTTTTTACCTGGAGGGCGACAAGATGATGGCCGTCAAGATCGAGACCGATCCCGAGTTTCGCTTTGAGCCCCCGGAGGTGTTATTCGAAGAAAGCTATTTAAACACCAACCGACCATCCTACGATGTCGGCCCCGACGGGCGGTTCCTGATGATCCAGCGAGTTGAGCAGACAGAGGAGGCATCAGCACCGACGCAATTGATCATCGTGCAGAACTGGTTTGAAGAACTCAAGCGCCTTGTACCCACGGCCAAGTGACATGATCGGCAAGACACCGTCTCCCACTAGCAGCAGCCACACCCCAACCATCAAGCCCCCTGAAGTTCCTGTCCTTTAGCCCGCGAAAAGCGCGAACGCGACTTGTTGAGCCACTATTCCACTCGAACACTTGGCTGCCTGCAGTACAAAAGCTGCTGCAGGGGCGGGCGTCTAACGCCGCTTTGCTATATACTTAGCCTGTCGAGGGCGGAAACATGGGCAGAATCTTGAAATGGCTGCTTGCCATCACGGCAGTCATTGCTGCTAGAAGTGCCTGGAAACATCTCAAAGCTAGCCCATCAATAGGAACGAAGAGACCAGCCTCCGCGAAAGTCTATATCAGCCAAAACGGAGCGAAATACCACCGCCAGAATTGCCGTTTTGCGAGCGATGGGATGATCCCCATTAGCCTCGATCAAGCAGCCCGGACCTATGAGCCGTGTTCAGTTTGCAAGCCGCGTAGCTTGTGATCAGAACCTGGATCTAAATCCTTGCAATTTCTCCGAGCTTTTGACAGGATGCACGATCATCCAAGGAGATCAGCATGGGAAAATATATTGGCATCGCGAAACCTTATCTCATTACGGTCACCATTTTTGTCCTCCTTCGATTTCCCCTGGAACTCGCGGGAGTGAGCCCTGGCGTGACGTCTGAGATTAGCCTGACCCGTCTCATCTTTATTCTTCCTATTTTCCTGGGCTTGCGCTTTGCCCGACAAAGTCTCGGTGGCTTTAAGGAGATGGTGCTTACCAATTTTGTCTACTGTTTTTGGGGTGTCTTCCTGGTCATGATTGCCACCGCTCTGGATATCATACTGGGTCTCGGCACCCACTACGGTGAACCTCCGGAGATGTCCCTAGCGGCGCACCTGTTGGGACATGTGGTTGAAATTGTGGTGTTGACGCTACTGACCAGCATTATTTGCTTGATCACCGCCAAACTCAACAAGGGAGCTGCACAACCGGAAACAAGTGCAGTTTGATAGTCCGTCACTGAACTATTCCTTCGATCGAGCGCTATTCTCCCCACTTCCGGGAAAGATAACTCGGATTGGCAGTAGAGTTGGATTCCCGTCCTTGGCCCGATTGCAGGCGGAATTTCTCGGGGCTGCACTATACGAGGTTTCTCTTTTCTCCTCCGGGATACAATCGATCCGGCGTCGTCAGGCAAAATCGTTGTGTTGCGGCATTGCCTGAGTGTACACTCGTGTCGCCCTTGGTCCCCTTTTTGGTGCCATTTCTGAAAGGAGGTTTCTACGATGCTCAACCGCCGAGAATTCTTAGCGGCTGGACTCGGTGCCATCGCCGCGAAAGCTGTAAAGCGCCGAACATTCCGTATCGCCCACAGCGGAAGTATGTGGCAGGACGACGTCGAAGAAGGCATTCGAGCCTGTGCTCACTACGGCTTCGACGGCATCGAGCCGTTCCGCAATCACATTCTCAAATATCTGGACAAGCCGCAGGCGTTGAAAGAGCAGCTTGATGCCGCAGGCATCGCCCTTGCCACCTGTTCAAACGGCGGACCGATGTCGGTCAATTTCATCGACCCCACCAAGGTTCCGCAAACGATCGAGGACCACGCCCGCTTTGCCCGTGACTTCATCGCCCATTTCGGCTGTACGCATTTCAAACTCAACCTCGGCCGACGCCCCGATCCCGCTCCCACCGATGAACAGTTGAAAACGATGGCGCGGGCTCTCAATGAACTCGGCAAGCGAACGGCTGAGGTCGGCCTGCGGCTGGCCCCTCACCCGCACATCTGGTCTCCGTTCGAACGCCAACATGAGGTGGAACGCATTCTCGAACTCACCGACCCGCAATTCGTCTACCTCACCACCGATACCGCACACTTGACGCTAGGCGGCATCGACCCCGTTAAGTTCATCCGCAAGCATTACCGGCGGGTGGCGGCGCTGCACTGGAAAGACACGCCTGCCAAGTACCGTGGGCACCGAGGCCCCACGGCTTCGCAAGAAGAACACCGCCGCGTCAACCTTTACAAGAATCTGGGTACGGCAGGCGTGGATTTCCCAGCCGTCCTGAAGATCCTTCAGGAAAGAAACTTCGACGGTTGGGTGACGCTCGATTTCGGCCAGCCCCGGCCGGGCGAAGGAACCATCGACAAAAATGTGCGTGCCAACATCAAGTACCTGCGCGAGGTCCTGCACATAAAGCTGAAAGAAAAAGCGCTTAGGACCAGTACCAATCCTGATCCTGACGCGTAATGGTGTCAAGGATTTTTTGGTGCT